>JADEXV010000141.1 GCA_015206945.1 Nostocales cyanobacterium LEGE 12452
AGGCTTTCCGCGATTTAATAGGGCAATTACTTACTGAAAGCGATCAACAAATCAAACAATGGCAAAATAAAATTACTGGAGCATTAGGTGATAACGCCCAGGTAATTATTGAAGTGATTCCGGAGTTAGAACTAGTTATTGGCAAACAATCTCCTGTGCCAGAAGTATCAGGCATTGCAGCACAAAATCGATTTAATTTACTATTGCAAAAATTTATTGAATTATTTACTGATAAAGAACATCCACTGGTGATATTTTTAGATGATTTACAATGGATTGATTCTGCCTCATTGAAACTCTTGCAATCTTTAATGAGTGAGGTAAGTTATGCCTCTTTACTACTCATTGGTGCGTATCGAGATAATGAAGTTTCTGCAACCCATCCTTTAATGTTGACATTGGATGACATCCAAAAAAATGGCGCAAAAATTAATACTATTACTCTCAAGCCGCTAAATGAATCCAAATCAAATCAGTTAGTGGCTGACAGTTTAGATTGTACAGAAAATCTAGCTTTGCCACTGTCAAAATTAATTTATCAAAAAACTCAAGGTAATCCATTTTTTACTATACAATTTATCAAAGTATTACATCAAGATGCCTTAATTTATTTTAATTATGAGCAATCTTATTGGCAATGTGACATAGCAGAAATTAGTCAGCGATCGCTCGTCAGTGATGTCGTTGAATTCATGGCATTACAATTACAAAAGTTGCCAGAATCAACTCAAGATGTTTTAAAATTAGCTGCGTGCATAGGTAATCAGTTTGATTTAGAAACATTAGCAATTGTCTCTCAACAATCAAAAATAGAAACAGCAGCTTGTTTATGGCGTGCCTTACAGGATGGTTTAATTTTACCCCAAAGTGAGGTTTACAAGTTTTTTGTTGGGTCAGAAAATCAAGCTGTTATTCAACATGATTCGGAAATTATTGTATATAAATTTTTGCACGATCGCATTCAACAAGCAGCCTATTCTTTGATTCCTGAAAGCCAAAAGCAAGCAACTCACTACCACATCGGCAAACTACTGCTAGGAAACCTATCAACCGCAGAACTAGAGGACAGAATCTTTGATGTAGTTAACCAAATCAACATTGGGAAATTTCTACTTCCAGATGAAAGCGAGAAAAAACAGCTTGCGGAACTCAATTTAAGCGCGGGTCAAAAAGCGAAAGCTTCCACAGCCTATGAAGCGGCAAAGACTTATTTACAAGTCGGGATAAACTTGCTGACAAAAGATGCTGAGACTGCTGGGTATCGTCTGGCATTTGATCTCTATTTCAATTTAGCAGAAGCCGCATTGATGAGTGGAGATTTTCAGTTATTAGAGGAAACGGTATTAATCTTACTCGAATTTGCCAACTCAAAGATCGATAGAGCCAAAATTTATGTTTTGAAAGTGACTCAATATTCTTTGCAAGGGCAGTTTTCCGAATCAATCCAGGCGGGTTTGGAAGGTTTACAAAGTCTTGGTATCACTGTTGATCGATATAGCTTGAAACAATTAGCTCAAGAAGAGTTTGCTGTTGTTCAAGAACGCTTAAAAAATCGCCCGATCGCCACTTTACTGAATTTGCCTGCTGCAACTAATCCAGAAGTTCGAGCCGCGATCGAATTATTGATTATTCTGCAACCACCAGCCTATATTGTTTCTGATTTCGATCTGTACAGTTTCGCTACCTTCAGAGCAGTCCGTTTATCAATTGAGCAGGGTAATACTGCTGAATCAATCAAAGCTTATGCCACCTACGGTTTTCTAATTGGACTGATGCATAGTCAGTACCAGCAAGGACTTGAATTCGCTGACCTTTCTCTACAACTGAGCTATAAGCTTAATAGTAAATTTCAGCAATCAGGGGCCTGCTTTATGCTAGGTTGCTGTATTCAGGTGTGGGCGAAGCCGATACAGGGGGCAGCTGAGATTAATTATGAAGGGTTTCTTGCGGGACTGGAGTCTGGAGAAATCCCCCATGCCGGATACAACCTCTACAGTAATATTTGTAATCGACTGTTTCAAGGTGAAAATCTAGCAGATATTGCGATCAACATCGATAAATATTGGCTAATTGGAGAGAAACTAAAGCATGATTTCTTGCTGAGTATCCTTTCAGCCTGCCGTTTCTTTGTCAATCAACTCTTGCAATCTCTAGATGAGCAAGAACAAATCGCAACAGCAGAGCAGGCTTGGGTTGAGCGTTCTGAAGCATTACAGTCTTACACAGCACTTGGTACGTATTACATTTTACAAATGCATCGAGCTTGCCTAATTCAGGGCTTCAAGCCAGACATTCACTATGTTACAGAGGCGGGTAAATTTCTGAATGGTTGTGCAGGATTTACCACCTCTGCTGGTTACTATTACTACAGTTCTCTCATTTTGTGCAACCGCTATTCAAGTTTGACAGATGCAGAGCGTAGCGATGTCTTGCAGCAGATTGAAACCAATCAAGCCCAACTCAAAATCTGGTCAGAAAGCTGTTCAGAAAACTTCTTGCATAAGTATTTGCTGGTCGAAGCAGAGCGATCGCGAATTGCCGAAAAATGCCTGGAAGCCATGAACCTTTACGATCGCGCCATTGCCGAAGCTAAAGCCAACGGTTATCTGCAAGAAGAAGCGATCGCTAACGAACTCACTGCCAAATTTTACCTGGAACTGGATAAAGAAAAAGCAGCCCAAGGATATATGCAAGAAGCATACTACTGCTATGCTCGGTGGGGAGCAAAAGCTAAAACCGATGACTTAGAAAAACGCTATTCTGAATTACTCCAGCCCATCCTACATCAACAACAACTCAACTTTAATTCCCTAGAAACCATCGCTAATATTACCCAAAGTTCGATATCTTTATCTAGTCAAAGTTCTATTATTAGTAGAGCCAACATTTCCAATACCTTAGACTTTATGTCTATTATGAAAGCGGCTCAAGCTATTTCTAGTAGCATTGAATTCGAGGAAATTATTGCTAGCCTGACAAAAATTATTCTCGAAAACTCTGGTGCAAAAAAGTTCGCCTTAATTCTTTCTGAAAATGGAAGCTTAAAAGTCAAGGCAGTTACCTTTATTAATCACCAAGATAATTTTTCAACTCCAATCCAAACTATTCTTAAATCACAATCACTAGATACTTGTGAAGATATTCCTAGAAAAATTATCAATTATGTCAAAAATACTCAAAAGACAGTTGTTATAGATAACTGCAAAACAGATGTAGCTGGGTTACTTGGAGAATATCTGCTCGAATTTAAACCCCAGAGTGTACTTTGTACGCCGATTATTAATCAAGGACATTTAGTGGGCATTCTCTATTTAGAAAATAAATTAGTAGCAGGGGTATTTACTAGCGATCGCATCAAAGTTATCCAAATGTTATCTGTGCAAGCTGCCATCTCTCTAGAAAATGCTCGTCTTTATCAAGAATCTCAAGAAAAAGCTCAACAGATCCAACAAACCCTCCAGCAGCAAAAAACCTTATTTAATGTTGTGAATCAGATCCGAGAGTCTTTAGATTTAGGTGCGATTTTTCGTGCAGTAACTCAAAATATTCGTTCAATCCTTAATGTCTCGCGCGTCGGAATTTATCAATTTCATCTTGGAGTAAATTACGAATATGGTGAATTGATTGCCGAAGATGTCCTACCTCAATTCCCTTCTGGTTTAGCTGTAAAAATTCAAGACCATTGTTTTGGAGAGAATTATGCAACCCTGTACAAACAGGGACGATTTTGTGCAATATCAGATATTGAAACCGCAGAAGTTTTAGATTGTCATCGGGTAATTTTGCAACAATTTAATGTAAAAGCATCATTGGTTGTACCAATTATGCAAGATGACGAACTGTGGGGCTTACTCTGCATTCACCAATGCGATCGCCCGCGTCACTGGCAACCTTCTGAGATTGAATTTGCCCAACAAATTGCTGCACAAATGGGAGTTGCACTCCAACAAACCGATCTCCTGCTGGAAACTCGCCAACAAGCGACCCAATTAGAAGAAACACTCCAAAATCTCAAAGAAACTCAACTTCAACTAGTACAAAATGAAAAAATGTCTGCGTTGGGAAATCTTGTTGCGGGGGTAGCTCATGAAATGAATAATCCTCTTGGTTTTATTTCTGCTAGCCTTGAACAAAGCAAACCTGTATTTGCAGATATTATTAAACATCTAAAACTACACCAAAAAAATCTGCCAAATCCAAATGAGGAAATTATTGAACACGCTGAAGAAATCGACTTGGAATATAGCTTAGAAGATTTGCCCAAGATGATTGATTCCATGATGATAGCGTGTGACAGGCTAAAAAATATCAGTACCAGTCTCCGCACTTTCTCCCGTGCCGATCAAGACTACAAAGTACCTTTTAATATCCATCAAGGCATTGATAGTACCATTCTCATTCTCAAACATCGTCTGAAGGCAAATGAACAACGTCCCGCCATTGAAGTTATCACAAACTACGGTAATTTACCTCAAGTAGAATGTTTCCCTGGTCAATTAAATCAGGTATTTATGAACATACTAGCGAATGCTATTGATGCCTTGGATGAATCAAATACAGACCGGAGTTTTGGGGAGATTAAAGCCAATCCTAATCGGATTATCATTACCACCACATTATTACAAAACAAACAGGTTGAGGTGAAGATTGCTGATAATGGTCAAGGCATGAGTGAATCAGTTAAACGAAAAGTATTTGACCACTTGTTTACTACGAAAGGTGTTGGTAAAGGAACAGGATTAGGATTAGCGATCGCTCAGTCTATTGTTGTAGAAAAACATGGTGGAACTTTGGATGTGAATTCTACCCCAGTCCAAGGAACAGAATTTGTGATTACCTTACCGATTCTGGTTCAGACTCAAAGTTAACTTAGTCGAAAGTGTGATTTCAGTTAACCACCGCCAGTCAATCGCATACCACAGACGTACACCCGCTTTCATTGTTAACCCAATAGGTTCAATTAAGGCTAAAACTCTGTTATCCAATTTTTTAACGAACCGCCTTCTCTATGAGAGGCTTTCGCCAACGCGTAGCGTCTCATAGAGAAGGCGCAGAGGACGCAGAGATACCATGCAATATAAAACTGCCCTAGACGTAAGCCAGAGCAGTTTTTGATAGAAGTAAATTGTATAGGAGACTTTTACTGTTGTCCCCGGTTTATCCATAATATACATTGTTATACAATAGTATTCACCTCAAACTTCGTGCTTTACGCAAAAAACGAATAATCTTTAAGTTGGCATTACAAAGTTTAGACGATGTTTTTTAGCAACTGAGGCTGGGAAATAACTCGCGCCTTATGTATATAGCGATAAACAGTTTGGCTATAAGAGTTTTTATTACAAGTACACCTATCGATGGCTAGGTTCTCTTCCTGATAATTTTACCTACGGTACGGAGTCTGTGATTTGCTGTCTCAGCCTCATCTAATGCCAGTTGCTCTGTCTCCAAACCTTGAGCGTGAGCTTCTCCCCTGCTCTCTTGGTGTTAATCATAAATCTTTAACCGGATGCTATATGACAGATTCATAGTGCTGAACTACCCAAACCGAGTTGAGTTAGGCTGCAAATACACGTGTGCAGCTAGATTATGATTAGATTATTATATATCCGAAATATTACTGGGATTTTTGAAGGTTTTTATATATGTAAATGGTTGATTTCAGAGGATATACGGTAACAATAACTAAAGCGATCGCGGTACTTTGATTTTAATAAATCTTATATTATTCAGATTAAAAAACTCAGAAAAGATGACGAACACAGAATGTAGAAGCTCAAGCTAATACTCGATTCTAGGCTAAAACTAGTACGGTAAAACTCTGACGAATACCAAACGTAGTTCTCTTTTAGAAGATGAAATCCACTAGATGTATGCGCATCTACAAGAGGACTGAGGCTAAAAACCTCTTCTTTCGCACTTCAGGCTTTGGTGAAGACTTGTGCAATGTGTAGGTTTTTATGATGGAATTTTTAAATAATTTTTTCTCTACTAGCCAGTTTATTCCCCACGGACATTGCTACCTCTGGAAACCAGGATTGGTGTGGTTGCATCTGATTTCAGATGTGTTAACTGGACTTGCTTATTATTCAATTCCAGTGATGTTGGTTTATTTTGTTCGTAAACGGCAAGATATGCCTTTTGGCTGGATATTCTTAATGTTTGGCGCATTCATCGTTGCTTGTGGCACAACTCATTTAATGGATGTATGGACGCTTTGGTATCCTACCTATTGGCTATCAGGGTTATTCAAAGCTATCACCGCTTTTGTTTCCGTATTAACGGCTATAGAGCTTGTGCCATTAATACCACAGGTGCTGGCTCTACCGAGTCCTGCCCAACTAGAGGCTGCAAACTACCAACTAGCGAAGGAAATTTCTGAACGCATACGGACTGAGGAGGTGTTGAGGGAAAACGAACAACGCTGGCAATTAGCTTTGCGCGGCAATAATGATGGAATTTGGGACTGGAATGTCAAAACCAATGAAGTTTTCTTCTCGGCTCGCTGGAAAGAAATGCTTGGTTACGAAGACCACGAAATTTCTAACCATTTAGATGAATGCGTGACACGAGTGCATCCGAACGATATTGAGTGGGTGAAACAAGCGGTTCAAGATCACTTCGCTCAGAAAACACCGTTTTACATTACCGAGTATCGAGCTTTATGTAAAGATGGCACCTACAAATGGATTTTAGATCGAGGGCAAGCACTGTGGGATGAAAATGGTAATGTAGTACGAATGGCAGGATCGCATACTGACATTACCGATCGCAAGCAGGCAGAGGAGAAACTAAATAGCCTACTTAACCAATTAGAAAGCATGGTTGAGGAAAGGACAGCAGAGTTAACAAAAATCAACGTATCACTACAGACAGAAATTACTGAACGCCAACGAATAGAAGAAGCATTACGAGAGAGCGAACAGCGATTTCGGGCTGCATTCCATCAAGCTGCTGTTGGTATTGCCCATGTCGCAATCGATGGCAGCTGGTTGTTAGTTAATCAGAAGCTTTGCGATATTCTCGGTTACACACTTGAAGAACTACAGTTGTTAACTTTTCAAGATATTACTCACCCAGATGACCTTAACACTAACCTGAAATATGTTGAGCAGATTTTAGCAGATAATATTCAAACTTATTCGATGGAAAAACGCTATTTTTGCAAAGATAATTCCTTTGTTTGGGTTAATCTCTCTGTGTCTTTAATGCGCGAACCTAATGGGGAGCCAAAATATTTTATTTCTGTGGTCGAAGATATTAACGAACGGAAAGCCGCACAGCGCGAACGCAAAGAGTGGGAGGAGCAAATTAAAGCATCACTCGTAGAAAAAGAGGTATTATTAAAAGAAATTTACCATCGGGTTAAAAATAATTTACAGGTTATTTCCAGTCTGCTCAACCTGCAATCTGCCTATATCAAAGACAAAGATGATTTGGTAATATTTCAACAAAGCCAGCAGCGGATTGCATCAATGGCTCTCGTTCACGAAAAATTGTATCAATCTCAAGACTTAGCAAAGATTAATTTGGGTGAATATATTCGAGATTTGGTAGCAAGTTTATTTACTGCTTATGAAGTCAATGAAGATGCGATCGCTTTGACAATAAATGCCGAAGATTGTATTTTTCTCGGTTTAGATACAGCAATTCCTTGCAGCTTAATTATCCATGAGCTTGTATCTAATTCCTTAAAATATGCATTTCCACAAAATATCAATGGTGCAATTAAGATTGAAATTAAGAAAACAATTAACAATAGTTTAAGACTGATAGTTAGTGATAACGGTATTGGCTTACCACCAAACTTTGATTTAAAAAAACTAGCATCATTAGGCTGGGAGTTGGTAGATGCTTTAACCCATCAGTTAGCAGGAAATCTCAATATTACAGGCGCTACTGGAGTAGAGTGTCAGGTGACATTTCCTTTACCATAAATAGACAATTAATAAAAGATGACAAACGCAAAAATTTTAGTTGTGGAAGATGAAGCTATTGTTGCCAAAGACTTACAATATCGGCTTAAGAAATTTGGTTATACAGTGCCTGCTATCGCTTCTTCAGGAGAAGAAGCAATTAATATAGCAATAGAAATATCTCCAGATTTAGTGCTGATGGATATCAAGCTTAAAGGGTCAATGGACGGAATAGAAGCTGCCGAAGAAATTTATAAGCGTTTGGATATTCCAGTAATTTATTTGACTGCTTACGCAGATGATAACACCTTGGAACGAGCTAAGATAACTGAGCCATTTGGCTATTTACTGAAACCTTTTAAAGAAAAAGAGCTACAAACAAATATTGAAATAACTTTGACTAAACATGGTTTGGAAAGGCAATTAAAAGTTAATAAAAAATGGCTGGATGCACTGTTAAAAAGTATCAGCGACGGGGTGATTGCTAGCGATTTACAAAATTTAATTACTTTTATGAATCCGGTTGCAGAAAATCTGACTGGGTGGAAACAGGAAGAAGCTTGTGGTAGAAATTCCTCAGAAGTATTTAATATTGCTAATGGCGAAACTCATAACCCTATTGGAAGTCCGATTATAAAAGTTCTTCAAGATGGTATTATTGTTCATCTTCCCGCAGAAACAATTTTGATTAGTAAAGATGGTGCAGAAATACCAATTGATGACAGCGCTGCACCGATTAAAGATGATAACGATAATATTACAGGTGCTGTATTAGTGTTTCGAGATATTACTGAGCGCAAACGAGCGATTGAGGCACGTCAAAAGCAAATTGAGCAAGAGCAACTTGTAGTGCAATGGGAAGAAATAAATCAACTCAAAAATGACTTTTTGAACTTAGTTTCTCATGAACTGCGATCGCCTCTGAGTAATATCAAGATGATGATTCAAATGATACAACTATATAATAATACTGAGGAAGCTCAACGCTATCTCAAATTAATGGAAAGCGAGTGCGATCGCGAACTAGAATTAATTAACAATCTACTAGACTTACAACGGCTAGAAAGCTCATCCTATCAAGTTATTACACCTGATGCGTTGCTCTTACAACAATGGTTACTTTGGATTATCGAGCCGTTTGAAATCCGTGTTCAACACCATCAGCAAACTCTACAAGCGAATCTCCCTGCTAACCTCCCGCCGCTATTTTCAGATGGCATTAGCTTGGAACGCATTATAGTAGAATTGCTCAATAATGCCTGTAAATACACACCTGCGGGTGGTGAAATTGTCTTAAGTGTAAGTCACAATTCCTCAGAAACACCTGCAAAAACAATTATTACTGTCAGTAATTCAGTAGAAATTCCGGTAATAGAGTTACCACGGATATTTGATAAATTTTATCGTCTCCCTAATGCAGATATCTTGAATCAAGGTGGTTCGGGTTTAGGTTTATCTATAGTAAAAAAATTAGTCGAACAATTGCAAGGAAACATTCAAGTAGAAAGTGGCAATGGATGGACTACATTCACTCTTACATTAACTGATTTATAGTACTCGATAAATTAAAAGTTGGGCGTTGCATATTTGCGGGATGATTTTACTAGTTTTGTGGGATGGGTATCTTGCCGTCCCTTGTATTTCAGGGCGCTCGTGTCGCCCACCCTACAATGATATGAGATAATTAAACCAAATTATTAAATATCGAAAAATGTCATTAACTGTATCTTCCACACCTCAAGGTTTTAGTACATTCATCACTAATTTGGGAATACGAGATACAACTGATGATTTTGTATTTATTCAATCATCAGTTCCTTGCGTTGCAGATGGAGTCTTCACTCAAAGTCTTTTTGCTGGGCCAAGTGTTACTATTAGCCGCGATAATTTAAAAGATTCACAAGCACAAGGAATTGTCGTTATATCTAAAAATGCAAATGTAGCTAATGGTTCTGTTGGTATCGCTGATGCCCAAGAAGTTCTGCAATTAGTTGCAACTGAAACTGGAATTGCTGCACATAATATTGTGATAGCTTCTACAGGTGTAATTGGCAGACGTTACCCCATTGAAAAAATCCAGACTGGTTTATTAGGATTTGGCAAAAAATTGACCGATGCTGATTTTCATGCCGCCGCTCGTGGGATTATGACCACCGATACAGTAGCGAAATTAGCTACACGTCAAATAGGAAATGCCAAGCTAGTAGGAATTGCCAAAGGTGTTGGCATGATTGAGCCTAATATGGCTACCCTCTTAACTTTCTTTTTTACTGACGCTGCAATTTCTGCAAATAGCCTTCGTTCTATTTTTCGTTCTACTATAGATAAAACTTTTAATTGCCTGAGTGTAGATACTGACACTTCTACTAGTGACTCCGCCGTGATTCTAGCTAATGGAATAGCCGGTGAAGTTTCAGAAGCAGATTTTGCTAGTGCATTGCAAGAAGTTGCACAGGAATTAGTGCTGAAAATTGCACGAGATGCAGAAGGTGCTACTAAGATAATTGAGGTAACTGTAGATTCAGCGATTAACTATGCACAAGCTAAAACAGTAGCTAAAGCAATTGTAAATTCACCATTAGTCAAAACTGCTGTTTATGGAGCAGATCCGAATTGGGGACGAGTTGCTATGGCTATAGGCAAATGTGAAAATGAACAGGATATCAATCCAGAAAGAGTTGTTATTAGTTTTGATAATGTTAAAGTTTATCCTAGTAGCTTAACTGAGGAAAATCTACAACAGTTACGGCAAATTATGTCTAAAGATAAAGTAGATATTCATGTTAGCCTTAATATTGGCGAAGCCTCTGCAACTGTATGGGGTTGCGATCTTTCAGAGGGTTATATAGAAATTAATGGTAAATACTCAACTTGATTAGACCTCTTCCACAAATGCAAAATTTGCCCACCCTACGGGATCTTGCTACATCCCTCAACCCCTTCTCCCCAAAATTGGGAGAAGAGGAGCGAATTTCCAAGTCCGTCTCCTAAGGTTGGGTGAGGGCTTTTGATTCATTGCGCTCGGCGTTGAAGAAAGAGCGTAGCGTCTCGTAGATAAGGGTCAATTAATGGGGGACGATTTCTCATTGCCCTTGTAAGGTTAAGTTGACTTTTTCGCTCGAATTTTGTCCAAGATTGTACCTTCATCAAAGAATTTTGCTTGAATCTGGTCCCATCTTCCTAAATCTTCAGCTTTGAAAATACTTTTAATTCGGGGAAAATTGCCTTCTGTTTCTTTGGCGATCGCTAGGTTAACTGGACGAAATCCCAATTTGGCAAACTCTCGTTGCGAGTCTGGGGTGTAGAGAAATTTGATAAATGCTTCTGCAACCGAGCGAGTACCATGTTTGTCAACATTTTTATCGACAACAGCAACAGGATTATCGATGGAGATATTAATATCAGGCAAAATATATGGGAGCTTTTCACCATTTTTGTCCGATACAATCATCTCTTTTTCATAGTTGAGCAAAACGTCACCCTGGCCATCTTTGAAGAACAGTTCGCTGGCATTACGAGCAGTTTTGGGTAACACAGGTACATTATTATAGACTTTAGAAATAAAGTCTATTGCTTGATTGTCATTTCCGCCATTATTGATCACTGAACCCCAGAGATTAAGAAAACTCCAACGAGCAGCACCAGAAGTTTTGGGGTTAGCTGTAACTATTTTGAGGCCATCTTTTGTCAAATCTGCCCAAGTTTTGATATTTTTGGGATTACCTTCACGAACAGCGATCGCATCTACAGATTTGGTCACAATTGCATTATTAGGCGCTTCTTTTTCCCAACCTGGTTGAATAAAACCCGCTTCCACAAGTTTATTAATGTCAAGGGCAAGTGACAAATGTACCACATCAGCTTCCTTACCTTCAATAACCGCTGCAAGGGTTTGGGAAGCTGACGCATCATAACTTTGATTGAAAGTGACGTTTTGGTTGTGTTCTTTCTTCCATTGTTCGATAAATTTGGGAATTATCTGCTCGTATGCTGCACTAGTAACTGAGTAAGAAACAAAGGTTAAAGTTATATTAGGTTGAGAAGTTGCGCTAGCATTACCAGTGTAATTGACATTACGTAAAGAGCAAGCAGCTAACAGGATACTCAAACTAATTCCAGCCAAAAATAGAGAGACAATGCCCCACAAAGAATGTCTATAGAACCAACTTTGTATTGGTTGTATGCGCCACCGTCTTATAAACTGCAAAGGTTTAACAATACAAGTGGAAACTAATTGAGTTAAATATCTCCTGAGTTGAGGAGCAGGTTGCCACTGGTTCATCAAATTTTTCCTTTGAATCTGGAGTATTTTAAACGAAATACTGTAAAAAATTATTATAAAACGGTTGCTAACGAGCTAACTAACTAAAATATCGCAATTAATACCCAGGATACTATTACTATTTCATTGACTAGCGATCGCAGAAATTCAACTGAGCGCAATTGCCCAAAACTAAATTCAGCTAGAGATTTAAGCCGTTTAGCTGTCCATGAGCGTTTGTGTTGAGTAGCAGAGATGATGCAACTAACTAGTAATATAATGTCCGCCTAATTAGTTATTAATTCCCGCATCTATGCAAAAACGGAAACCCTCTTTCCCCTGCCCCCTGCTCCCTTGCCGTCTTAATGATAACCTTGATTCGCCAACTCTTTCGCTTTCACCTGGGAATCAAACTTTAATTTATTATCCCACTGCTGTGCTTTGTCAAACTTTTCAACAGCGCCATCAATATCATCTTTTCGCGCTAACTTCTCACCTTGGATAACTAAGGTTATCGCCCCTTGCACCAAGCGAGATGGAGTTTGGCATAATTGCAACTCTTCTAACACTTCTGGATGGGTAATGAGGTAATTATTTAGCAAGTCACAACCACTGAGTAATAAATTATCGAAATCTAAATCCCATAAAATTATTGTTTTGTCTGAACTTGCAGAAGCTAACTGTTGTCCATTGGAACTGTAAGCGACGCTATTGACCTCTTGGCTATGACTAGCAAGGGTTTTGAGCAGTTGACCACTGCTGACATCCCAGATTTTGATGGTGTTGTCAGCACTAGCAGAAGCTAACTGTTGTCCATTGGGGCTATAGGCAATGCTAAAGACCTCTTCCCTATGACCAGCCAGAGTTTTGAGGAGTTGATTGCTACTGACATCCCAGATTGTGATGGTGTAGTCCCTACTAGTAGAAGCTAACTGTTGTCCATTGGGGCTATACACAACGCTGAAGACTCCACTCCTATGACCAGTCAGGGATTTGAGGAGTTGACTACTGCTGACATCCCAAATTTTGATCGTCTTGTCAAAACTAGCAGAAGCTAACTGTTGTCCATTGGGGCTGTAGGCGACCCCAAAGACTCTATCGCTATGACCAATCAGGGATTTGAGGAGTTGACCACTGCTGACATCCCAAATTTTGATCGTCTTGTCCCAACTAGCAGAAGCTAACTGTTGTCCATTGGGGCTGTAGGCGACGTTATTGACCCTATCTCTATGACCAGTAAGGGATTTGAGGAGTTGAGCACTGCTGACATCCCAAATTTTGATCGTCTTGTCGCGACTAGCAGAAGCTAACTGTTGTCCATTAGGGCTGTAGGCGATACTAATGACACTATCGCTATGACCAGTCAGGGATTTAAGAAGTTGACCAGTACTGACATCCCAGATTTTGATCGCCTTGTCCCAACTAGCAGAAGCTAACTGTCGTCCATTAGGGCTGTAGGCGACGCCAAAGACCCCATCGCTATGACCAGTCAGGGTTTTGGGTAGTTGACCACTGCTGATATCCCAGATTCTGATGGTGTTGTCAACACTTGCAGAAACTAACTGTTGTCCATTGGGGCTGTAGGCGACGCTATTGACCACATCGCTATGACCAGTCAGGGTTTTGAGGAGTTGACCACTGCTGACATCCCAAATTCTGATGGTGTTGTCAACACTAGCAGAAACTAACTGTTGTCCATTGGGGCTGTAGGCGATGCTATAGACCCTATCGCTATGACCAGCTAGGGATTTGAGGATTTTACCACTACTGACATCCCAGATTTTGATGGTCTTGTCTCGACTAGCAGAAGCTAACTGTTGTCCATTGGGGCTGTAGGCGATGCTAATGACACTATCGCTATGACCAGTCAGGGATTTGAGGAGTTTGCCACTAGTGACATCCCAGATGTTGATGGTCTTGTCTCGACTAGCAGAAGCTAACTGTTGTCCATTGGAACTGTAGACAACGCTATTGACCGCATTGCTATGACCAGTAAAGGTTTTGATGAGTTTACCACTAGTGACATCCCAGATTTTGATGGTCTTGTCATCACTAGCAGAAGCTAACTGGTGTCCATTGGGGCTGTAGGCGATGCTAAAGACGTAACTGCTATGACCAGCCAGGGATTTGAGGATTTGACCACTGCTGACATCCCAGATTTTGATGGTCTTGTCATCACTAGCAGAAGCTAACTGGTGTCCATTAGGGCTGTAGACGACGCTTCTGACCGCGCTGCTATGACCTTCTAAAGTATTCACCTCGATCGCACGATTTTCTTTTGGCTCATTTGGCTTTAAGTAAACCGCTTGCTGTAAAGTAGCCACAGTTTGCATTCGGGTATCGCTTCTATGCTGTGCCCAAATTGTATGCTTGAGTTTGTTACCTGCCCTTAATGCTGCTATTAAAGCCTCTGGATGTTGTCCAGAGACAGCAAAGGCTTCAGAAGAATTATTGATGGCGTTAATTAGATGAACATTTGCCTCTACTGTCCACTGGAATGTTATCACTGCTAACCCAGCAAATCCTAAACCTGCGGCCACGGAACTAAAAAGGGCACGTTTGAGAAAGTTATTCAGTTTTGCTTCACTCAGTTTTCTTTGTTCTCGTTCCTTTTCCAGTTCCGCCATCACCTGCTTTAACTTCGGTTCCTGTTGCTGGCGGATAAAGGTGGCGATGTAGTCATGTACCAGTTGATAACGGTCAGCGGGGTTTTCTGGTAGCAAAACCACTAAGCCAGATTGGACAAAAATTTCTAACACTAAATCTAATTTACTGATTTCAGAAGCTTGTTCTGCCCTAGCTTCCGATCCCTCCGCTTGTGGCGATCGCCTTAAAAAGGGGGTGGAAAGAATAAAGCCCCGCTTTTTCAGGGGAGTTGGGGGGATCTCCGAGAAATACGGCATCAAATCGCGTTCCAACTCAGCGCGAGTCTTCAAAGGGCGGGTTCCTTTTTCATCAGTGAGCAAATACAGTAATATGTCTGCTGCTTGCTGATTCTCAATACCGCAATCATTAACAACTTCATGCAAATAACGCTTAACCAATTCGCCCTTAGTACCACGTTGCCGATATTCTGCCAGAGTTGTAATATTCTCCGTTTGCAGTTGCGCCCCCACAACCTGCAACTCAATGGGACGAACTTCACCCAATTCTCCGGCTAAATCTTGCACGAGTTGTTCAACTAAAACATCCTCTAAGTGAAAACTAGTATTTTCAGTTAAACGCTGAATAATTGACTTTGCATCAGCAAGTGAGAAGTTCCCCAACTTGTAAAGCACATTATTACTGAGAATGTCATTGCCAATAATCTTCAGACTGGACAAATCATTGCACTCTAGCAAGTAATGGATGTAATCTACCCGCAGCGATAAGATAACTTTTACCGATAGAACATTCAGACACTCTCCCAGAAACTCAAAGAATTGCTTTCTTTGTGCAGGTTCGGTGTAAACAAAGAAAAATTCCTCAAATTGATCAAAAATTAACACCGTGCGGAGGTTGCGCTGTTCGTTTTCTTTAAGTTTGGATATGTTTTCTTTAAGTTTGGATATTAAATATCGCGAAGTTCCGAGTTCTGAGGCTCGACGTTGACCTTCTGAGGCTCGACTTTGACTTTCTAATCCTCCCTCATCTCCCTCATCTCCCTCATCTCCCTCATCCTCCACCCTGCGGGAAGCTAAAGCTACATCCCCCTCATCTCTTTCCAAAAGCCTCCCCAACTCTTCCACCCAGTTGGTATAAACGCGCATTACCACCGACAAATAATCTTGAGTACCTATTGCTTTATTCTTTAAAGCTGGTACTAGTCCCGCATTCACCAGGGAACTTTTGCCGACACCCGATTGCCCATGAATTACTATCAACTTATAATCAGGGCGACCCATGCATTCAATTAAACGTTCTACATCCAATAGACGACCAGATGCAGCAATTTCTGGGGCAATATTTCCTTGGGGGGAGTTTGAGCGCAATGTCTCGACAAATGCCTGTTTTGTAGCTTCTAACCTACCCGCACCAATAAAAGCCCGCAAGCCAAATTGTTGTTCAATGGAACGCCGTTGCTGTTTAGTTTTGTATGCTTTGAGATATTCTTTCTGCTCAAAATAAAGCTGCTGTAAAAAACTAACAATATCCAAATAAAGTTTTAAATTACAATCTGGAACACTTATAGGTATTGAAGCTTCTAATATAGTAATTGCTTTGTGAGGTTGTCCTAAATGATATAAAGAACGCGCTTTTATAAACAGATAGAGACTAAAATCATTTGGAATGAACAATGAATCGGCGAAGTCGAATAAGTCGTTTATCTCTGATAAATATCCTGGTATATTTTTGGATTTCAAGCTAGAAATTACTGGCAAGAAAATTTCTAAAGCTTTCTCAATTAACTGATTTGCCTCAAGCCAATATTCTTGAGCCAGTGCCGCCTCAGCTAAAAAACCATAATCTTTTGCTAAATCTACTGGCTGATTGTTAGCTTTATGTATTTCTAAAGCTATTTCAGCTAGTTGTTTTAAAGATTGCCACTCTTTTAAGTCCCGGAGTACATAACCAAATTTAAAGATTGAATCAGCGATTAAATCTGGACGTTGAGATTGTACAAGAAACTTGATATATTCTTGGGCATACTTACGATTAGCTTGCCAATCGTAATGATTAATATCTAAATTTCTAAAACATTTAATGTTATAGCAAAAGGCAGTATTATAAGATATTTTATTTTGTCTTTTTATATCATTAAGCTTTTGCCACATTGACTGGGCTTTTTGATAATTTTCCAGCGCGATATTTATATCGTTAATCTGGCTAACAAAACCTAATAAAGATACTAAATTAGCCTCAACCTCTAAATTAGCAACGTACTTATTACTCAGCAGATATCTTTGCGCGGTTTCTAATTCAGTTTTTAGTTTTAAATATTCATGATAGCTAAGTTTTAAGTTATTACTAAACCATTGATTAGCCGTTTGAATGATAAAATCTACTAATTCCTGTGTTGATATGGCAAAATTTCTTGTAGTTGCCCAACTTTCCAAATCTGGTGCAAGCTGTATTAGCTGCTTGTAGATTTCATCGTCAATCCACAACACCAAGGGAAAAGGAAAATTCTTGCGAAACTCTTCCCGCACTTGATTCGCAGAAGTTAACATCACAGACAAATTCTGCACTGATTCCAAACCCACAACCATCACACAGGCTGGTATTTCTTCGCCCAATTCTTCCTGAATTGCAGTATAAAGAGTCCTGTTCGATTGCTGCACCGTCAAGACACGAATTTCAACTTGACAAATTTCTCGCAGTTTGGATATTAAGCGATCGCGCAAGCTGGCATAATTACACCGTGCCAAAATCAGCTTAAACTGTCCCACGGAGGATTCAATCGCCCAAGCTAATTGTTTCAGAGTGCGATCGCTGTTTACATGGTCATCTTCTGATGGTTGCTGTGGACTCATAAACTTATGTGTTTAGTTCGTAGTAAGCACTTTAGTGCTTTCAAAGATAGGAAATAATAAGCACTAAAGTGCTTACTACAAACTTAATTCTCTGGCTTCAGCCAAAACGGGATTAACATCAAACCAAGACTCACCACCATCGCGATATTCAAAGACAAACCGACTGCGAATCAGTTTTTGATATCCGTGGTCATCACTCACCTTTTTCCTTTCCTTGACATGACGTAACAATTGCCACTCATCCTCAGAAATCGGTAACATTATTTCATTGCGCCGAGAACGAATCACTTGCTCTAAGGTTTCACGGGTTAGGGGAAGACTCATCTCTTCCATAATCCAGGTATTCAGCAGCCTCAGCACGTCCCGCACATGACCACCGCTCATTTGACATAAACGCTCTAAGCTAGCAGCACTATCAAAAATCTCGGTAATTTTACTTAAACGCTCCTCTGGTGTCATGTCAGGAAAAGCTCTAGCAAGTACCATCTGCTGCATGAGTGACATTCCCTGTGTATGAACACTGCCATCAGCCCATTGTACAGGAACCATTGGTAACACCTTGGGGTCTTCTGGGAAACGCTGAGTCAGCATTCCGTAATCATTGGAAAACTTCAAAGACAAAGGCATAGTGTAGATGAGATGACAATTCAGCTTCGTCAAAAACTCACCCTGATCGACAAATAAATATTCCTGCTGCGGACGACCCCAAGGTTTGGCACGATTATCTATGCGGTCAAGATTATCGACAATTACCACCAGACCATTTTTACCCTGCTGTTTTAGTTTAGCCACGGCAGGTTCCAATAATTCTTGATTAATCGCTTCCAGCAGTTTAGTTTTTTGCGGTGCTAAATACTGATTGAGTTTTTCTCGCAGCGCTGGGTCATTTTTCATCTTCGCGGTGATTTCACCAATGCCCACAGACAGAGAAAACTTATCTTTATCTGCGGATAAACCGACATCACCAAGTACCGGAAGCTTAACTTTTCCCGCCGTCACCTCAGAGTTTAAGACCTTCCAAGCACCTTGCAGCAACTCATTAAACTTGTTGGGTGACTCTAGGGTAATTTTATCAAGACTTTGACTCACCCGCCGAGCGATCGCTAGCAGCACATCGGCAATATCAACATCAGTCATTTCTAAATCATCACTGGACTCAAAATAGACCACATGGAAGCCTAACTTTTCCAGTTCAGCCTGTAACCGTAATAGTTCTGTCGATTTTCCACAACCAATATGCCCAGTAAATAACGTGCAAGTGGGTTCATTAGGCTTAAAAAAAGTAATTTTCTGCTTCAGCTTGCCAAGAATATCACCACCTCGAACTGAGGAAAAATCTATATAATACTTGGCATCAGAGCTATGGTTGACAAACAGAGTTCTGCTGGGATCGCTAGCCTGATAAAATTCCCGTAAATCTATGGACATAACCTAGTAGTGCAATGATCTGGTATTGTCTTAACATATCCTTGTGGAAAAGGATAAAGTTATTTACATCTTTGCATCGAAATATTTCGGAGAATTTTCGCTTTTACTATCTTAAAGGTGAGCAAATTACATCGTGAAGTCTCTGCGCTTACCTCTGCGACCTTCTGCGTTTAAACTTCACCCCTCAATTGCCACGATTTTACGCAAAGCTGTAACTAATATGAAGTGATGTAGAAAAACCTAGACTATTTTTTGATACTATTTAAGACCGGACTCTTTAAATACTGATTGACGTATGAGCAAAGGTACCCTGTTTGACAAAGTTTGGGACTTACACACCGTTGGTACACTTCCCTCAGGGCTGACACAACTATTTATCGGGCTTCACCTAATTCATGAAGTCACCAGTCCCCAGGCCTTTGCTATGTTACGCGAGAGGGGTCTAAAAGTACTGTTTCCAGAGCGGACTGTCGCTACAGTCGATCATATTGTGCCGACAGAAAACCAGGCGCGTCCTTTTGTCGATAGCTTGGCAGAGGAAATGATTCAGGCGCTGGAAAATAACTGTCAAGAAAATAACATAACTTTTTACAACATTGGTTCTGGGAGCCAGGGTATAGTTCATGTGATCGCTCCCGAACTTGGGCTGACCCAACCAGGTACTAGGCAAGACCGGGATGTTCTCGCTTCCCAAACCCTTGCTCTCTCCAAACTGAAAGTCCGCAGAATCGAAGTTAACGGCACTCTCAACCCAGGAGTTTACGCCAAAGATGTCATCCTGCATATCATCCGCACCCTTGGGGTTAAAGGTGGTGTGGGTTATGGCTACGAATTTGCAGGTACGACATTTGAGCAAATGAACATGGAAGAGAGGATGACTGTCTGCAATATGGCGATCGAAGGCGGTGCTAGATGCGGCTATGTCAATCCCGATCAAGTCACCTACGATTACCTCAAAGGTAGAGATTTTGCTCCTAAAGATGCAGATTGGGACAAAGCAGTAGCTTGGTGGGATTCCATCAAGAGTGATGCAGATGCTCAGTACGATGATGTGGTCATATTCGACGCTGCGGAAATTTCTCCTACAGTTACCTGGGGGATTACTCCCGGTCAAGGTATCGGTATCAACCAGTCAGTACCCCAACCAGAAGAACTGCTAGAAGAAGACCGATTTATTGCCGAAGAAGCTTACCGCTACATGGATTTGTTTCCCGGTCAACCGATCAAGGGTACTAAAATAGATGTCTGCTTCATTGGTAGTTGCACCAACGGCAGAATTAGTGATTTGCGAGAAGCGGCGAAAATCGCCAAAGGTCGCCACGTTGCAGAGGGAATCAAAGCCTTTGTTGTCCCTGGTTCGGAACGGGTGAAGGAAGAGGCGGAAGCTGAAGGACTGGATAAAATCTTTCAGGAAGCTGGATTTGAGTGGCGGGAACCGGGATGTTCTATGTGCCTAGCCATGAACCCCGATAAGCTGCAAGGAAGACAAATCAGCGCCTCTTCCTCCAACCGCAACTTTAAAGGAAGACAAGGTTCCTCTTCCGGCCGGACATTATTAATGAGTCCGGCGATGGTCGCCACAGCTGCGATTAAAGGTGAAGTCTCTGATGTGCGTGAACTCTTGTAATTTTAGAGGGGCATTGGGAATGGGGAAAGGGAAAGGGGTAAGGGGGAAAGGTTGAATTT
>JADEXV010000142.1 GCA_015206945.1 Nostocales cyanobacterium LEGE 12452
GTAGTAAGTCTTTCCTCTCTGCCCCTCTGCCCCTCCGCACCTCTGCCTCTTGTACCCAATGCCCAATGCCGAATGCCTCATGCCCATTTACCGTTGGTCAATGGGAGTATAAGTAACTTCGTGCAGACCGTTGTAAACCTGGGTAGGACGGAAAATCCGGTTTTCTGCTAGTTGTTCTTTCCAATGGGCTAACCAACCAGCAACACGAGCGATCGCAAATATTGGCGTAAACAAGTCTGTGGGAATACCCATCTTTCTGTACACCAGACCTGAGTAAAAGTCAATATTGGGATAAATCCCTTTGCTGCCGAGTTTTTCCTCTACAACTCGTTCCATTTCTTGAGCAACGTCATAGAATTTGTCATAGCCAAACTTTTGAAACAATTGTTCTGCTAGTCCTTGTAAAATTATGGCTCGTGGGTCTTTGACTTTATAAACACGATGTCCAAAGCCCATAATCTTAGATTTAGTTTGCAGACAATGCTCTATGTAGGGACGGACATTTTCCACAGAGCCAATTTTTTCCAACATCTGAATTACTTCTTCATTGGCTCCACCATGCAGAGGCCCACCTAAAGTTCCGACGGCACTAGCAACCACAGCATAAGGATCAGTCAAGGTGGAAGCTGTCACCCTGGCACTGAAAGTCGAAGCATTCATTGTATGTTCGACTTGAAGTATCAAGCAGATATCAAAAATCCGCGCCATCAGAGGATCGGGTTCTTGCTCATTGAGCATGTATAGAAAGTTGGCGGAGTAATCTAAGTCATCACGGGGACGTACCGGGTCATTGCCTTTTCGCATCAGTTGGAACGCCGCCACCATTGTAGGAATGGTTGCTATCAGGCGCACCACAGAATCTCGAATGTAGACAGGATTATGTAAATCGCGGAGCGAATAAAACAAGCCTAAAGCAGCAGCGGAGGCTTGTAAGGCATCCATTGGATGACCGCTTTCTGGAAAGCATTTCATCATGTCCCGAATGCGGTATTTTATCCGTCGGTGATAACGAACTTCATGCTCAAATGTTTCCAGTTCTTCTTTGCTTGGCAGTTTATCCCAGATTAAGAGATAAGCAGTTTCCAAAAATGTACTTTTTTCTGCTAATTCCTCAATCCTAATGCCACGATATTCTAGTATTCCCTTTTGCCCATCAACATAGCTAATACTTGATTGGGCGGCGGGAATGCCTTCTAGACCAGGCTTGTATTCGCACACCATCATGGCAACACCATTCGCTTTGTGAAATATCTGATTGAGCTAACTTACCAGAAATTTATTGTCGCCATAACAGTAGCCGTTCTAACAACAATCGAAAATGTTGAAAAACTGTTATAGCAGGTACTTGGGCGGTGTCAACCAAAACATCTGACTACGGCCCAGAGGAGAACCTGTTTCTGGTAGTTTTATCCCAATCATACCTGCTTTTTTCAAGACTAAACTTTCTTTGACTTCTCCCCACAGGAGAATTTCTGCCCAACTGGTCAAATCAGGTTCGTGTCCAACCAGCGCCAGTTGGGTATTTTGGGAATAATTTCTTGGTTCTAACCACTCTTTTAGCCAACTAGAAATTTGACCATCGTGGGCGAGGTGGCTAGATTCCTCTAACTGCGAGCTTAGTTTTTCTGCTATCAGGATATCAGCCGTTTGGCGGGCCCGCACTAAGGGACTGGTAAGAATTAAATCAAAGTTTAAACCTAATTTAACAAGTTTCTGGGCAACTTTTTCAGTTTTTTGCCTCCCTTCTTTGGTAAGGCTGCGATCTTCATCCTTGATGCCTAATCCCTTGTCTTCGGCGATGCCATGACGAATTAAATATAGTTCCATACTTTTAATTTTATTAACGTAGCCCGTGCTGAGTCAGGAGTTACGTGTGGTGTGACTTAACCTATCCTAATCTTAATCATTATTACTTATTCGTTGATCTGTCATCTGTCCAGTACAGTGAAGTGTCAGACAATAGTCAGCGATCGCACAGGGTTATTTCCTTCTACATTTTCTCAGAAATGGTAAATCTTCCAAAACTGGATGCTCCCATCAGTTCAGCCTCTGTGAAAAGATCAAAATTCCCGACTTTTTAGAAAAGCCGGGAAAATATGTTGATCGCAAATGACTTAGGGATGCTATGTGATTAAACACTTTGACTGCTGCATTAGTTAGGAGTTTTCCGCGTCTCCTTGAGTTCCCTCTACTCTGACTGAATTGGGTTATCTCTGGGATTAACTAATCTCAGCAGTTTTTGCTTAATTTGAGCGTCGAATACTTCCCATTTCATTTTCGCATAAGCGGAATTTTCGTTACTGCCAGATAAGAAGCCCATTGGAATTTCAAAGCCGCCTGCGCTTGTTCTTCCACCGCCGAAAAAGCGCCCTGCACTATCTTGTCCAAAGGCTTCTTTGATGAATTCATCGGGGTCAAGGGTAAGTTTGCTAGTTCTCAGGGAGCCAATGACTATTTCGAGTTCTTCGTCTTCATCGTGAACAATGCCGTAAACTACGGCGGTGTGAACGTTTTCTTCGGTTACGAGAAAATCAGCCGCTTGGGGGATGGCATCACGGTCTTCGTAGCGTAGATAACCAACACCGGCAATGGAAAAGTTATTTTGGACGATGCGGTTTTTCAGCGATCGCTCAATCACATCCATTACCCGCTTGGAACGGTTGGCCTGTAAAATAGCATTCAGCAGTTGGGCATCATAAAATCGGCTTAAATACGCCGCTGCCATAAAGTCTTCTTCTTGCGCTTGCATTAGCCGATCTGTATCCGATCGCAAGCCATGCATCAAGGCAGTAGCGCATTTGACGTGTTGATTTATGCTGCTATCTAATGTTAATAATCCTGTTTGCAGGTATTGAGTAAAAATTGTTGCCGTCGCTCTTACATAAGGACGGATATCCTCAAACTCTGAGTGCAGATCGCCTTGAATACTGTGATGGTCGATGAGTACCACTAAAGGAATTCCAGCTTGCTGCACCGCTGACAGTAGTTGCGAAGTGGTTCCCTGGTTGTCAATTAGTACAAAACCTTGATAAGATGACAAATCTTTTGTTTTCAAGGTTTGCGTTGTCCACCGTTGGATAGGTAAATTAGTCAGCCTTACCAAGGCAATATTTTCTTGATGGCTCAATGCGCCAGCATAAATGATTTCACATTTGATATCATATTGCTGGGCAATTAACTGATAAGCCCAGGCACAGGAAAGGGCATCAGGGTCAGGAAAATCTTGCAGAATTACCAGCTGGCGATCGTGTCGGTGTGCCAAAAGGGTTCTTTGCAGTTCTTCTGACTTTTGTTGTGCCAGAGAGTTACCACGGTTACTGAGATATATAGCCCCATCACCTACCGATGGCGATAATGATGGACTCTTAAATGCAACTTCCACTGGCGCTTTCTCGATTTCAGGTTCCTCTGGGCTTGGCTCTGTGGTCAATGACAAACTCTCAAACTGAGTAACGGGAGAATTAAAGTACATAGGGAACTTTTTTAAAGTGTGAGGCTCCTTTAATTCAGAAATACTACGAGCAGCAATTCCCTGAATTTAGCCACATTAATTACGATCTTCGCAAAAATCTCAAGACATTGCACTATACATCTAAGTATATTTCTTGCCAGTAACAGCGCTCAACAATCAACTAACTTCCACTAAAGGTGATACAGAAAGGAAGTTTAGGATATGGGGCTGTATCTGGCAGCATAAATATGTTTTAGGAGTTTTGTTCTCTTTCGTAAATTTAATCAGCGAGATTTTTCTCTAACTTAGGGTATACTTTCTATCTTATACTTTAGAATTAGTCCTTGATATTTGAAATATTCTTATGCTTAATATCTCATTATTGTGACTATTGAGCAATTAACTATTATTTTTGATAAACAATGCGTGTTTTGTATCCCCTTTGAAAATTCTGAAAATTTAGAGTCAAGTCCAATGGAAAAGGGCAAAATACAGGGAGAGTAAAGAGCAAAAGGGAAACTCTATATACATACAACAAATTTAAAAGCTTGATAGTTGATCAATCGCTTTCGTTGCAAGCCATATAGCCGCCAATTTTTTAACACTCCATAACTAAAGTTATTGGCTATTTCCCCAAGAAAGAGAGTATTTCTGCTTTCTCCTTTGCTCCTGTGATTTTTGGCTCAAAGACCTATAACATACTTTTGCCACTCTGTATGCAGTCCACTCTTAAGATGTTTGCTAACCTCGAAATAGAGACTGCTATAAGGTTGGCGCGGGGGATGACGCAAAGGCATGTGAGCTTCGTGGGGAGTCCGACTGCCTTTTTTGACATTGCAACGGACACAAGCGGTAACAATATTCTCCCAAGTATCGCCTCCGCCGCGCGATCGCGGTATTACATGGTCTAGTGTCAATTCATCCCCTGTGTAACCACAGTATTGACAGGCATGACCATCACGGTGCAATATATTTCGGCGAGTTAGAGGGATTTCTTTATAAGGAACGCGTACATAATGACGCAACCTGATTACGGTCGGTAACGGGAAATCCGTGTACAGAAATTTACCGTTGTGTTCCACGCGTTCTGCTTTGCCCTTGATTAAAAGAACTACAGCACGACGCCAACTCGTTATATTGAGAGGTTCGTAAGAGGCGTTTAAGACTAAAACCTTCCCCATTATTTGCGCTCAGGGTATGAGTTTTACAATATATTAACACAAATACACCCTGCTAGGGAGATGATAAGAAATTATACTTTTGGAAGAATTTTAAAATTGAGTTAGGAGTTAGGAGTTGGAAAGTAAAATTTATCACTTGATTAAAATTATTACTTAGGCTGACGCAATCGCGCAGCGTCTCGTAGAGAATAGAAGAACGGAGTGAAAAATTGAGCTGTAAGATTTACTTCTAACTCATAACTCTTAACTTTTATTTTAGCGCCGCAACATCTTGTATCATTTCCAATCTGAAGGTTAAACTTCCTATTTAATCTGATCTCGCTTTTAGGAGCGTGTATAGATAGATAATTTGCAAGTTTAGCCGTAGCGGGATAGGAGTCAGTACAAATGTTAAGTCGCAAACAAATCCCTGGTGTAGTTCCTAATCAACAGTGCGATACCTACGCGTGGTTTTCGCAACGAGCTTGGGTAGAAATTGATTTAGAGGCGTTGTCCTACAATGTAAAACAATTGGTGCAGTTTTTATCGCCGCGTACTCAGTTGATGGCAGTAGTAAAAGCTGACGCCTATGGACATGGAGCAGTAACAGTCGCCCAAATTGCCATCCAATCGGGAGCTAGTTGCCTGGGAGTGGCTACAGTTCCAGAAGCTATTCAATTGCGAGAAGGCGGGATTCAAGCGCCCATTTTGATTTTAGGGGCAACTCATACACTAGAGCAGATTCATGCGATCGCCCAATGGAAACTTCAGCCCACACTCTGTAGCCCTAAACAAGCTTTAGTATTTTCTGATACTCTGGAATCGATGAATCATGGTTCTCCAGTACCCGTACATATTAAATTAGACACAGGAATGTCGAGGTTGGGAACTGATTGGCGGCAAGCTGGTGAATTTGTGCAATTAGTGCAGCGCTTACCGCATCTTGATATTGCCAGTATTTATTCTCATTTGGCGACAGCAGACGATCCTGATACCACAGTAATGGAAGAACAGCATAAACGATTTGAGGATGCGATCGCTCAAATCAAAGCAATGGGAATTAAAGTACCTTGCCTGCACTTGGCAAACTCAGCCGCCGCACTCACAAATCCAGCATTGCACTACGATATGGTGCGTGTAGGTTTAGCTGTTTACGGACTCTATCCAGCACCGCATTTACAAAATGCGGTCGATCTCAAGCCCGTTTTGCAACTTAAAGCACGAGTTACCCAAGTTAAAACAATTTCCGCAGGAACAGCTGTTAGCTACGGGCATAAATTTATTGCCCCACGTGAACTTCGCCTCGCTGTCGTGGGAATTGGCTATGCTGACGGCGTTCCTCGCAGTCTTTCCAACAAAATGCAGGCATTAATTCGCGGTCAGCGCGTGTCGCAAATTGGGACAATTACAATGGATCAGCTGATGCTGGATGTGAGTGCAATACCCAATATCCAAGAAGGAGAAGTAGTCACCTTATTAGGAGAACAGGGAAAAGAACAAATTTCTGCGGACGACTGGGCAAAACAATTAAACACTATTTCTTGGGAAATTCTCTGTGGATTCAAGCATCGTCTGCCTCGTGTTGCAGTTATGTAATTGGGTATGGGGCATGGAGAACAGGCAGAGGGGTAGAAAGCAGGGAGCAGAGGGGAAAGATGTAATTTTTTATTCTTTCCATTGCCCCCAGTAAGAATTTCTCCTTAATCTACCCCTGCCTCCCCTGCTTCTTCCCTATTCCCAAAAATAATTTCTTATGCTATGATAATAAACTGATGCGGATGTGGCGAAATTGGCAGACGCGCTAGATTTAGGTTCTAGTTCCGAAAGGAGTGAAGGTTCAAGTCCTTTCATCCGCACTTTTGATAAATTGAATTGCCTTATCTAGGCTGGTACTTATACTTGAGTTAAAAGTTCAAGAATAGTTACCAGCCTCTTTAAATATTGCTTAAATAAAAATATGTTTCGCCAACATAGCTTCAAATACAAGAGGATATTTGAAAATTTGTTTGTGGTGAGCAGCACCTATGAGCAAAGCAGGGAATGACTTTTAGCTTAATAAGTCTGTTCTCAAAATGATAGTAAATGTGTAAAAGTGCATAAGTCTCAGTGGATTTAATAACCTACAATTTTCGTAGGTATGATGTGCTGGGCACATAACGTAACATTTCGAGTACTTTCAGTACCCTACTCTCGGCGGTAAAACACTCTGCAAAACTTATTTTTTGCAGAGTGTTTTGTCTAAGTTATTAAATGCAAATAATAAAAAATACATTTATTGCTTTCAATAAATAAGTATTGTTACTGTGGTCAATTTGAAGTTACTCGATGCAAAGTGGCTTCATTCAGTCCTTACTTGTTTAAAAACTAGATTGTATTTAAGTGTAAATACAGAAGTTACAAGATATCACCATCAATAAAATCAGTATTATTTCTGTGGTCAGATTGGGGTTACTCAATGGAAAGTGGCTTCATCTAGTCTTGACATTTTTATGTCTTATTTCTCGAAAGATGTTGATAAATCTCAGTAACACTAAGTAGATTAATCACAATTTACGAACTTACTAAGATTTGCTCATCTGAAAATAACGCTACTCTCGTTGAGTTTCACCACAAACCTAGATGTAAACAGATGTACTTTAAAATCCAAAAGTTTAATGCTTTTTACTTGATTTTGATTGTGGAATAACTTTACACGAATTTAGCTTACACGTATCGAATTTTAGCTGAAGTAAAAGCAAAATGAGCACAACTCCTATAGGTAGCTACAGGTTGTTCCAGAAACTACATCCGCTATCTCTGTTGGCACAATTAACAAGTCGGCGTGCTACGGGTTGCTTAAGCGTATTTACCGGGATAGTTTCTTGGTCAATCTATCTAGAGGACGGTAAACTTACTTATGCCTCCTATTCAGATAAACTATTTGAGCGCCTTGACAGTCACTTACGGCGCTTGAGTCAGCAAATTCCTGCTCTCAACAGCGCCACTCGTGTACAGATGCGGCTGATGTTTGAGACGAAAAATGAACATCAATCAATATCAAATGCAGATTACCAAGCTATTTGTTGGTTAGTAAATCAGGACTATATTACCTCTGTGCAAGCAGGAAGCCTGATAGACGAATTGGCAAAGGAAGTAATGGAATCATTTCTGTGTTTAAAAGAAGGTAGCTATGAATTCAGTCCAGAAAGCTCTTTGGACGAACAACCAAAGTTCTGTCACCTGGATTTACGGTTGCTTGTTGAACACTGTCAAAAACAGTTACGAAATCGGCAAAATATTCAGTCATCCATTCCGGCTGGTGGGAGTTCCCAAGTGTTGTCTGCAACACAAACATCTCAAGTTCAGCCACAACTGCAAATAAAAATTGGGCAAAAACTGCCAATCCCAATCAATTTTGATATTCCTGAGAATAATAAAACTACTCAGCCACCTGTTGGCAAAAAACTATATACAATTGCCTGCATTGATGATAGCCAAACTGTTTTGAATTCCATCAAACACTTTTTGGATGAAAATACATTTTCAGTTGTGATGATCAACGATCCTGTAAAAGCTTTAATGCAAATTCTACGGAGTAAGCCCGATCTGATTTTGCTAGATGTCGAAATGCCAAGTTTAGATGGCTATGAACTATGTTCATTATTACGTAAACATTCAGCTTTTAAAAATACACCGATCGTTATGGTGACTGGTAGAACAGGATTTATCGACAGGGCAAAGGCTAAAATGGTCAGATCGTCTGGATATTTGACTAAGCCTTTTACACAATCAGAATTGCTAAAAATGGTTTTTAAGCATCTTGGTTGATCGGAATAAGGCAAATAAAAATAACAAAATATGTTTAATTTATTTTTTTAGGAGATTTGATAGTGAGCCTGACTTTGCTTGGCACAATTTTGATTGTAGAAGATTCTCCCAGCGAATTGGAATTAATGAGCCATTATCTCAAAGAGAGTGGTTACAACGTAATTAAAGCAAGTGGTGCAAAAGAGGGTTTAGAAAAAGCTGTGTTAGAAAAACCAGATGCGATCGTTACTGATGTAGTAATGCCAGAAATGAGTGGATTTGAATTGTGTCGTTCTCTGAGAAGAAATCCAATTACTGCAAAAGTGCCGATTGTGGTTTGTAGTTCCAAAAATCAAGAAATTGATCGTTTGTGGGCGATGAGACAAGGTGCAGATGCCTATATAACTAAACCTTACACCCGCGAACATCTCCTACGTACTATTAAATCAGTGGTAATTTGAATCAATGACCAGTACAAACATTACTCTTTCTTCAAAACCAATCCCGAATAATTTAGCAGATAGTTATCTGAAGTTTCAGCTAAATCAACAAACTACTGCTGTTTTATCAATGAGACATACGCAAGAAGCAATTCTTGTGCCTGTTGAATCTATTACGTCAATACCGAATATGCCGCCCTGCATATTAGGATTAATGAATTGGCGAAGTCGGATAATTTGGGTAGTTGATTTACCAAGAATGCTCAATTTAGAATCCCTAGATTATCGACTGCGACAATACAATGTGATCGTTATCCAAGTGGAATCATTGGTGTTGGGATTAGTTGTACAAGAAATAAAAGGTACAACCAAGTTCATAGTTGATGATATTCATTCTCCTATAGGACAAGTGACATCCAGTTTAGTTCCTTATCTATGTGGGTGCGTTGTGCAACAGGAAGAAATATTACTGGTATTAGATGCACAGGCGATTGTGCAATCTTCTATTCTCCGCAGTGATTAGGGTTTACTACTAAAAAGAGCTTTTTAGTGTTCTTATTCACATATTTAGGAGAAATACTTTTATGTTTAATAAAACAAACACGAATCAAGGTAACAGCGCTCAAAATCGAGCATCACTCATTTCATCTCAAAAAGCTATTGGAACTGTAGTAAAGCTACCAAATAAGCTGACTAATAAAAATGTGAATAATTCTTCTTTAAATCAGGGTATAGCCTATTTTACAAGGCTGGGATTGGTTAAGAAAGCGACTATTTTAGCGATCGCAATCGGTACAATACCAGTTTTGGGCATCGGTGCGATCGCTTTTGGTTTTGCCAACAAATCCATTACTAAGCAAATTACCCAATCTCAACAAGCCGAAGCCACTGGCTTGAGTGATAAAGTTAACCGCTTTATGCTGGGACGCTACGGTGATATTCAGGTAATATCAAACTTGCTATTTTTGACAAATTCTCAAGCTAGTATTAGTACTCAAGAAAAGCAAGCAGTCTTAGATCGAGTTGTCGAAGCCTACAAAGCTTATGACAGTATTGCTGTTTTCGATCGCCAAGGTAACTTGATTGTCCAGTCCACAGGCGAACCCCTGGAAAATCAAAAAGACCGTACCTTTTTTCAAGACGCTTTACAAAAAGATACTCCTGTCATCAGCAAACCGGAAGCAGCAAATACAGGTGTTGTGAGTATTTATCTAGCTGCACCTGTGAAAGAGACAAGAACGGGTCAAATTATTGGCGTGGTACAAGCACGTATGCCCGTAAAATCTTTAGAGGAAGTTACCAAAAACTACGCAGCCAACGGCCAAAAATACCATTTGCTTGATGCTTCGGGAACGGTTTTCTTGAGTCCCCAAAAGGAATTATTGGGGAAAGAGGCTAAGGCAGAGTATTCTAATTTACCTAAACTGCTAGCAGCTAGAAAGGTAAATAGTTTTATAGATGTTCCCAAAACTCACAAAAAACAAGAACTAGTTAGCTATGTACCAGCTAGTACCCTAGATGGTTTACCTGATTTAAACTGGCAAGTACTTTTAGCTACAGATACCGCAACTGTATTTGAGCCGCAAAGACAATTGTTGTGGATTATAGCCATCGGTACAGCAGTGACAGCATTGATTGTAGGTGCGATCGCATCTCGGTTAGCTAAACTGACTACACAGCCAATTCTCAATGCAACTGCGGCATTAGCAAAGTTAGGTCAAGGTAAATTTAATACCCGTCTGGAAATTGAAAGAGAAGACGAATTAGGGGTATTGAGTGCAAATATCAACCTAATGGCTGAACAATTGCAGGTCTTGCTTAAGGAACAGCAACAGGAAGTAGACGTTGAAGGGACAAAATTACTAGCAGATATTACCCTACGGATTCGGAAAGTTCTTAAAACTGAAGATATTTATCACGCCGCAGTCAAAGAAGTTCAGCAAATCCTCAAAACAGACCGGGTAATCATTTATAGTCTGAATCCAGGTACTTCGACTGGCGTTGTCGTTGCGGAATCGGTAACAGGTAATTGGCCGGAAATGCTAGGAGTGCAAATTGACGACCCTTATTTTCGGGAACATTATTTAGAAAGCGATCGCGATGGAGAGGTGCAAGCAGTTGCCAATATTCATCAAGACCAAAGCCTGAAAAATGCCGACGGTTACATCCAACTGTTGGAAAAATTTGCTGTCAAAGGTCACTTAATCGTACCGATTCTTGCCCAAGAAAAACTTTTAGGCTTATTAATTGCTCATCATTGCGAAACTCCTCGTGTTTGGCAACAGCCGGAAATTGACTTGTTTCAACAGATAGCAACTCAAGTTGGCTATGCCTTAGAACAAGCCAAGTTATTAGAAGAGATAGAAAAAGTCAGAAATGTAACTGTAAGTGCTTCAGACGAAACACTGCAACAACAACTTTTACAACTACTCAACGACGTAGAAGGTGCAGCTAGAGGTGATTTGACAGTGCGTGCAGACGTAACCGCTGGGGAAATCGGTACTGTTGCCGACTTCTTCAACTCCATTGTGGAAAGCCTCCGGGATATTGTTACCCAAGTTAAACAAGCTGCCATCCATGTAAATAGTGCCATTGGCTCTAACGAAGGAGCCATCCGCCACCTAGCAGAGGAAGCGCTCACCCAAGCTGCCGAAATCAACCGCACCCTTGATGCTGTTGACCAAATGACCCAATCCATGAAAGCTGTAGCCGAAAGTGCTGAAAAAGCTGCCTTCATTGCTAACCATGCTGCTCACACTGCTACCAAGAGTGGACACGCAATGGATTTGACAGTACAAAATATCCTCTCTTTGCGGGAAACTGTGGGTGAAACTGCCAAGAAAGTGAAACGTTTGGGAGAGTCTTCGCAACAAATTTCTCGCGTGGTTTCCTTGATTAACCAAATTGCGATTCAAACTAACCTGCTTGCTATTAATGCCGGCATCGAAGCAGCACGTGCGGGTGAAGAAGGTCAAGGTTTTGCCGTAGTGGCTGAAGAAGTCGGCGAACTAGCAGTCAGGAGTGCCGCTGCAACCCAAGAAATTGAACAAATTGTTGAAAATATCCAACGAGAAACCAGTGAAGTAGTGCAAGCGATGGAAATAGGCACTACCCAAGTGGTAGAAGGTACTCGAATTGTGGAGGAAGCTAAACAAAGTCTGAGTGAAATTTTGGATGTATCTTCTCAAATTGACTCCTTAGTGCAGTCGATTTCCACTGCAACAACATCTCAGGTTGAAACATCACAAAGTGTTAGCCAATTGATGAAAGATATTGCTGCTATATCACAACGTACTAGCGATTCTTCTCGCCAAGTTTCTGAATCTCTGCAACAAACTGTGGATATTTCCCAGCAGTTGCAAGAGACTGTCGAGGCTTTCAAAGTTAGTTAAGTTGGTCATTTGTCATTTGTCTTTTGTCCTTTGCGATTTGCTAGTGATGAATACTTCGACTACGCTCAGTACAAGTGACGAATGACTTTTGTTATTTGTCTGTTGTCATTTGTCCTTTGTCCTTTTACTAAGACTATTGACCAATGACCAATGACTAATACTTCGACTACGCTCAGTACAAGTGACCAATGACCAATGACCAATGACCAATGACTAAGGACAAAAACCATGCTACAAGACAAAGAATTAGAAATCCAGATGCAGTTTCTGGAAGAAGCAACAGATTACTTAAATACCTTAGAAGGGGTATTGCTGGAAATCGATACTAGTAACCGTATCGATTTGGATAAAATTAATGCTGCACTCCGGGCCACTCATTCTATTAAAGGTGGCGCGGGAATGATGGGATTTAAATCGCTAAGTGATTTATCTCACCGTCTGGAAGATTCCTTTAAAGTTTTAAAAACTAAAAAAAATTCTTTAGAAATTGATACTCAGTTGCAAAGTTTATTGCTATCTGGAGTTGACTGGCTGCGTCAAATTGTCGAATTGCTTGCAGAAGGGAATGTTGTCGAAGATCAGTGGTTAGCAACTTTTTGTTATCCCATCTTCGATGAGTTGCACGATCGCTTGGGCGACCCCACCCCAGAAGATGCCTCAACTATGCTATCCCCAGAGGACGGGCAAGACGTTATCCCTTTGCTATTTGCCACAGAAGTAGAAGAGTGTTTGCAGCGTCTAGAATCTACATTGGCAGATAGCGAACAAGCCGGATTGCCTGAAGAAATTACAATCCTGGCAGCTGAATTAGGCGGTTTGGGAGAAATGCTCCAGTTGCCAGCTTTTAGCAAGCTTTGTCAGTCAGTAACGCAGCATTTGGAAACTGTTAGTAGCGATCGCATTCCCGAAATTGCCCAGTTAGCATTGCAAGCATGGCGGCGATCGCAAGCTTTGGTGCTGACAAATCAGCTAGATAACTTACCTACAGCTATTGACTTGGGTAGTTCGCAATCCCAGCTACTATTGCCAGCAGAAGTAATACCACAACTTCTCCCTACAGATGTCATCGACACAGAAGTAGTGTCAACAGCTGTTTGGCAAGCAGAAATAACTCCAGAAACTTGGGTTAAAGATGAAGAGTTGGTGCAGCCCACCGCAGGTATCGCAGCCAATTTTACATTTGTAGATGCAGAATTTGCCGATGCTGTAAATTCTGTCAATGTAACTGAACACAATACAATATTTGCTAAAGAAGAGAATCCTCCAGATGGCAAATTTAGCGAAGGTAAAGGAGAGCCAGTTGCCGTTGCTAAAGAACGAGGAGAAATCCATGAAAATAGCGTCCGAGTTCCTAGCAAACAGCTAGAGCAAATTAATGATTTATTTGGCGAACTGATTGTTCAGCGAAATGGCTTAAACTCACAACTAGAAAGATTACGCAAACTCGTTCGTAACCTCAACCAGCGAGTGCAAATACTCGACCGCGAAAACCAGGAATTACGTATAGTTTCCGACAAAATTTCCACTCAAGCTACCTCACAACTACAAGCTGAAAATGGCCACCAAGTACAAGGTATAAACACAGAATTTGATGCCTTAGAAATGGATCGCTATAACGAATTAAACCTGCGATCGCAGGAAGTTATGGAAACCATTGTTCAGGTACAGGAAGTCACAACAGATGTGCAGCTAAGTGTAGATGATACAGACCATATTGCTCGTAAACTCAACAAAACATCGAAACAGTTACAGACCAAGCTAAATCACATCCGAATGCGGCCGCTGTCCGATTTAATCGAACGTTTTCCAAGAGCTTTACGCGATTTAAATGTCGAGTATGGCAAAAATGTCCAGTTAAAAATTGAAGGTGGCAATACTTTAATTGAACGCAGCATTTTAGAAGCTTTAAACGAACCTTTAATGCACTTGTTAAGGAACGCTTTCGATCATGGTATCGAAGACTCTGCCACGCGTCGCCTTTTAGGAAAACCAGAACAAGGATTAATTGAAATTACAGCTACTCACCGTAGCAATCGCACCATCATTACTATCCGTGATGATGGTTGGGGCATTTCTCTGGAGAAAATTCGCACCCGCGCCTTAGCTATGGGATTAGATGCTTCTCTACTCGCTAATGCCAGTGATGAAGAATTATTATCACTAATTTTTGAACCAGGTTTTACCACTTCCGAACAAGTCACAGCATTATCTGGTCGTGGTGTCGGTATGGATGTGGTTCGCAACAACCTCAAACTAATTCGAGGAGATGTGAAAGTTGATACAGAACCAGGAGTTGGTACTACCTTCACTTTATCACTACCCTTTACACTTTCCGTTGCGCGAGTTCTGCTGGTAGAAATCAATAAAATTCTATTGGCATTTCCCACAGATGTCATTTCAGAAATATCTTTACTCCAAGACGAGCGAGTTTTTGAAATGGCTGGTAGCGAAGTTTTAAATTGGCAAGGAACCATGCTGCCACTGATTCGCTTAACTCGTTATTTAGAGTTTAATTGCCTACGCTACGATAGCGCAGAGTTGGAAATTCCGGCAGCCATTAGTACTAACAGTGTGTTAGTAGTCAAAGGTAATAATCAGTCAGTAGCAATCCAAATAGATCGTTGCTGGGGTGAACAAGAAGTTGCGATTCGCCAAGTTGAAGGAAATATACCTTTACCTGAAGGCTTTAGCAACTGCACAATTCTCGGAGATGGTCGAGTCGTGCCACTAGTGAATGTTAATGAGTTGCTGTATTGGATTGCTACAAATAAAAAGACACCGAGAGGTACTCAATTACCATCAGCAAGGTTAAAAACACCCTTCCTGATATTTGATGAAGAGAAAATATCAGCAGCATCTATTAAACAGAAAGGCACAATTTTAATCGTAGATGATTCGATTAATGTACGCCGCTTTTTAGCCCTGACCCTTGAAAAAGGAGGGTATCAAGTAGAGCAAGCTAAAGATGGTCAAGATGCCTTAGAAAAACTCCATAGTGGATTGAAGGTTGAGGCAGTAATTTGCGATATTGAAATGCCTCGCCTTGATGGTTATGGCTTTTTAGGTAAGGTAAATTCAGACGTTGATACAAAAAATATTCCAGTGGCGATGTTGACTTCTCGTAGCAGCAATAAACATCGACAACTAGCTATGCAATTGGGAGCGCGGGCTTACTTTTCTAAACCTTATAACGAGCAAGAATTATTGCAAACGCTGGAGGAAATAATTCATTCGGTTGCAGAACAGGCGGCTTCTAATTGATAATTAATAATTAGGTTTAATATATTTTTTTATGGTGCGTTATGCCAAAGGCTAACGCACCGTTTGTTTTATAGTGCCTTGGCGATTAGAAATCGCGGCTACACAGACTTGTGTTGAGCGAAGTCGAAATACAAAACCCGCACTTCGACTAGGCTCAGTGACCACCTGCGCGGGTTAAAAAACTGAGTTATATCAGTAATCGCCTAGCTTTTGCGTCATACTATTTGTGTCAATTGAAATAATTTCTACATAAACTCAATTTGTAGTGAATTTATGGTAACTGTAACATTGACGGCTGTTGCTACTGCGATCGCAACTACACTTTGGACTAAAGCACAAGAGAAAATCGGCGAAAATATTGGTGATGCTACATGGACGCTAGGTGGCAAGTTAATCGGATTACTCCGCCAGAAGAATAAATCACCATTACTCACCAATGCTGTAGAAGCAAATGAACCGCAGCGTTTAAATTATGGTCAAGCAGTGCTAGAACTGAAAGCCGCAGCAGATGCAGACTCAGAAATTGCTCAAGCAGTTGTGGAAGTGGAAGCAGCAGCAAAAGCAGAACCAAAACTCACTCAAAAAATTCAAGAAATCGAAAATACCCTCAAGTCTCAACAGCCAACCATTCAAAATCTGACGCAGCTAGCAGAAAAAATTGGGGTTGTAAACCAAGGACAGATAAATAATCAAACTAATAACTTCACGTTTTGACTACAGTCGTCTCCAGGGGAGGATGGGACAAAGTTAACTCCCGATGAGTGGTGTGAAATCTGCCGTGAAATTCTGGTAGAACGGCGAAAGCTAACTACAAACCCTCTAACTTCAACTGAAGGGGTCGCCCTGCAAGTTGATGATGTTTACGTTCCACTAGGATTAGTTGAGCGCAAAAAACCATCCAAGCCTCAAGGTGATATTTCTCCAGAACAGGGGTCAGAACTGTACAAGGAGACAGAAATCACCAAAACATTTGAGCATAATGTTTTTCTACATGAAGTTCTCAAACAGAAAAACACGCCTAAAAGTCAAGGTAAGCGAATTGTGATTATTGGCGAACCAGGAGCAGGAAAGACAACACTATTACAGCAGATTGCTGATTGGGTATCTCGTGAGATTGACCAGTCGATTGTCATTTGGGTATCTTTAGCAGATTTGCGAGGTCAGGAACTAAAATCTTATCTGTTTGAAACTTGGTTGACTCAGGTAGCTGAGAAAATAGGTAAAGCTGAAGCCACTAAGCAACTGAAGGATGATTTTGTTGCTCTGTTTAATCAAAAGAATGTGTGGCTGTTGTTAGATGGGTTAGATGAAATGTCCGCATCTAATCCTCTAACAGAAATTGCACGACAATTCCGTGAAGCAGGGTTAATTTCTCAAGCGCGAATTGTGCTGACTTGTCGGGTTAATTTGTGGGATGGCAGCATTAATGCACTTGATGATTTTGATACCTATCGCAGTTTAGATTTTTCTTATCCAGAACAGGTAGAGAGATTTATTCACAGATGGTTCGCTGCTATTCCTGAAACTGGAAAGCGGTTATGTACTGCGTTAAAAGAATCAGGTAAAGAACGGATTCAGGATTTAGTGAAAAATCCTTTGCGGTTGACGCTGCTGTGTTTAAATTGGCAATCAGGATATGGGAAATTACCCGATACTCAAGCGGGACTCTATCAGCAATTTGTTGATGAGTTCGACAAGTGGAAAAAAGCCGAATTTGTTACAAACTCTAACCAGCGTCAGCAACTCAATATCAAATTGGGGGAATTAGCTAAGGCAGCAATAGACAAAGAAGCAACCCGTTTTCGCTTGCGGCAAGATTTTGTTAGTCAGTTTTTGGGCGATGCTGATGATGAAAACTCGCTGCTAAAATTGGCACTAAATCGCGGCTGGCTGAACTGTGTAGGGATAGATACTAATAGAAAACCTGTTTATGCTTTCTTTCATGCCTCTTTTCAAGAGTACTTTGCTGCTAAAGCAATAGATGACTGGCATTTCTTTCTTAACCACGTTCCTAAAAATCCCAGTAAAGGAACTTATCGCATCTTTGAACCGCAATGGAAGCAAACAATATTACTTTGGTTAGGGCGAGAAGAAGAAAATATCAAACAGCAAAAGCAACTGTTTATCGATTCTTTAGTAAACTTTAAAGATGGATGTGATAAGTGGAATATAGAAAATCGCGATAAAGGTTTTTATGAATATTATGCTTATTCTTTAGCAGCTTTGGGAATTGCTGAGTTTGATGATTGTTCCAGAGCAGATGAAATAGTTAAGCAAATTGTTAAGTGGTGCTTTGGTTATTTCAGCATCATAAAACAAGAGTGGACATGGGCAGGATTCAACGACGTAGGGAGACAGGAAGTTAAGCCAATACTGCAACAGACACACCGTAAAAAAGCGATTGCAGCCTTGGTGCAACTACTGCAATCAAAAGATGTGGTTAACTTCATCCGTAATGACGTGGCAGAAAGTTTAGAGAAAATCGCTACTGGCAATGAATTTGCAATCGCTGCCTTGGTGCAACTCCTACAATCTCCAGATGTAGATGACTACGACCGTAGAAAGGTGGCAGAAAGCTTAGAGAAAATTGGTACTGGCAATGAATTTGCGATCACTGCCTTAGTGCAACTGCTGCAATCTTCAGATGTAGATCAATTCACCCGTTGGTGGGCGGCATATATCTTAGATAAAATTGGCATTGGCAATGAAACAGCGATCACCATTTTTGTGCAACTCCTGCAATCCTCAGATGTAGATTACTCTAATCGTAGGTGGGCGACATATATCTTAGAGAAAATTGGTACTGGCAATAAATTTGCGATCGCTGCTTTGGTACAACTGCTGCAATCCTCAGATGTGGGTAATTACACTCGTAGATTGGTAGCAGAAAGCTTAGAAAAAATAGGCATTGGTAATGAATTTGCGCTTGCTGCCTTAGTACAACTGTTGGAATCTCCTGATGTGGATGACTCTAGCCGTTGGTGGGCAACATATATTTTAGATAAAATTGGTTTTGGTAATAAATTTACGCTCACTGCTTTGGTGCAACTTTTGCAATTGCCTGATATGAATGACTCTACTCATTGGCAGGCGACAGAAAGCTTAGAGCAAATCAGCACTAGCAATGAAATAGATATTGCTGACTTATTGCAACTCTTACAATCCCCAGATGTCGATGACTTCACCTGTTGGCGTGCGGCAGATATCTTAGGGCAAATAGGCACTGGCAACGAAACAGCAATTGCCGCCTTGGTGCAACTCTTACAATCTGATGTAGATAAATTCACCCTTTTGCGAGCAGTAAATAGCTTAGGGCAAATAGGTACTGGCAATGAAACAGCAATTGCCGCCTTGGTGCAACTCTTATCCCCAAATGTGGATTACTGTCTTTTTAAGCAGGCGGCAGAAAGCGTAAGGCAAATTGGCATTAACAATGAATTAGCGATCGCTGCCTTGGTGCAACTGCTGCAATCAACTACTGTAGATAACGACACCCGTTGGCTGGCAGCAGATAGCTTAGGGGAAATCGGCACTGGCAATGAATTAGCAATCGCTGCTTTGGTGCAACTGCTGCAATCAACTACTGTAGATAACAACACCCGTTGGCGGGCAGCATATAGCTTAGAGAAAATCGGCACAGGTAATGAATTAGCAATCGCTGCTTTGGTGCAACTGCTGCAATCAACTACTGTAGATAACGACACCCGTTGGCGGGCAGCATATAGCTTAGAGAAAATCGGCACAGGTAATGAAAAGGCGATCGCTGCTTTGGTGCAACTGCTGCAATCAACTACAGTGGATGACGACACTCGTAGGCAGGCAGCATATAGCTTAGGAGAAATTCTACAGGTTAATAAGCATCGCTTTGAGGTAGTCAAAATTTTAAGTGATTATCAGCTAGTGGGTGGTAATTACTATGATTTAGCCTGGAAATGTGCCCAGAATATGCCTTACCCTGATTTCTATCAAGCTTGGCATCAACATAATGTTGCAACTCGTGCAATGCGAAGCTTAAAGAAAATCCTTTTCACAAGAATAATTTGAGTATTTTTGCAGCAGCGACGTTAAAAATAAAGTTCCCGCGATTGCAACAGCTTGTCCATTTGTTACCAAAACAGAAGCGGACGTTAAGAATAAAGTTGTTTTCGTTACCACAACTTGTGCGATTGTCCACAACACAAGTTGTTTGGTTCAGAATGCTTATCCGTTGTTACAGAAAACTTGTCTGTTCGTTCACAACACAAGTTGTTTCGTCCAGAATGCTTATCCGTTGTTACAGAAAACTTGTCCGTTCGTCCAGAACACAAGTTGTTTGGTTCAGAATGCTTATCCGTTGTTACAGAAAGCTTGTCTGTTCGTCCAGAATGCTTGTGTTTTTGTGACAAAACTTATGTCTTCGTTCACAACGCTTAAACAAAACTTATCAATTAAATTGTTTCGTTAAGAACGCTTATCTATTTGTGACAACGCTTATGCGATTGTTACCACAGCTTAAGCAAAACTTATATATACAAGTCCTATACTATTAACAGCACAACTCAGATTCACGACAATGAAAGCAATTGCAGTCAAAGGAAGCGTGAACGAATGGGGTCAAATTTCTTTAGACAAGCCGTTGACTATAGCAAAACACAGCCGCGTCCGAGTCATTGTCTTAATCACTGAAGAGAATGAAGAGGATGATGAACTTGTTGAGTCTGCCTGTGAAAGTTTTTGTCAAGGTTGGTACGATGCAATGACCGGAAATACTATACTTATATCTCAACTGTGGGAAGGTATTGATGCAGAGTGAACCACCTTTGATTCAAGTCGAAGTCACTGCTAAATTTAAACATAATCTGCATATTTTAGCGAAAAAGCACTGAAATATTAGTAATCATATTC
>JADEXV010000470.1 GCA_015206945.1 Nostocales cyanobacterium LEGE 12452
GTCTTAAGGTCAGACAAACAAGAGTCTGTCTTTTTTTTGTAATGTTACCGCCTGCATAGCCATTGATGAAGTCAACTTAGTAGGAGAAATAATGACCCAAGTAATTGTAGGTGACAATGAACACATTGAGTCAGCCTTACGACGATTTAAACGAGAAGTTTCCAAGGCGGGAATTTTTCCAGACATGAGAAAACATCGTCATTTTGAAACACCCTTAGAAAAACGCAAGCGCAAAGAAGTTGCCAAGCACAGACAAAGTAAGAGAAGTTTTCGTAATTAAGGGCTGAGATACAGCAGAATTCAGGAGTCAGAATTCAGGAGTCAGAATTCAGGAGTCAGAATTCAGAAGTTAGACAGGCTTTGTAGCTTGCTTTGAGACTTAGCTTGTATACTTCACCTTCCTGGAAATCCGCTGTAAATATGAATGAATTCCCTCATAGAATCTATGAGGGTTTTCCTTTTGTCTATTTTAAAATCAGGAAACCTAAAGAAACGCTAAAATCAAGTCAGCCTTTGTATTGTAGCGGTTGTGTCCCACATCACTCAGAGGGCGGTTCACTGCATAAATCCTGATTGTCAACGTCCTTATCCTCAGCCTTGGGGAAACAAATTTTGCAACAGCTGTGGCGCACCGCTAGAGTTGTTAGACCGCTATGTTCCACTTCAGCCATTAGGATCGGGAGGATTTGCTCAAATCTACACAGTTTGGGATGAAAAAACTCAAACAGAGAAAGTGTTGAAAGTATTGGTAGAAGATTCGCCCAAGGCACTGGAGTTATTTACCCAAGAGGCGGCAGTTTTATCCGGTTTGCACCATCCAGGTGTCCCCAGAGTCGATGCCGAAGGGTATTTTCAAATACAACTGTTTAACCCCAAACCGCACCAACTGCCTTGTTTGGTAATGGAAAAAATCAATGGGCAAACTTTAGAGGAGATATTAAAAAAGTTTCCCCAAGGGTGTCCAGAGAGTTTGGTTTTAAACTGGTTTGCCCAAGCTGTGCAGATTTTACAAGAATTACACAAACGTCAGATTCTTCACCGGGATATCAAACCTTCTAATTTAATGCTGGGCAGTTCTTCGCCATCTTTAACCCCGTCTCAAGGGCAAGCAGAGGGCGATCGCCTGGTACTAATTGATTTTGGCGGGGCGAAACAATTTAGCGCCTCTAAGCTGCGTTCTCAGTCTAGTTCCACGCGATTATTTTCTTCTGGCTACAGTCCGCCAGAACAAGTGACTGGAGGTATTGTTGGACCAAGTGCCGATTTTTATGCCCTTGGTCGAACAGTGATAGAACTACTAACAGGCAAATACCCACTAGAGTTGGAAGATCAGCAAACGGGTAAATTGCGCTGGCGAACTGTGGTGAATGTCAACCCGCAACTAGCAGATTTGCTGGATGAGATGGTGCAGGAGGATGTGCGATCGCGTCCAGCGAATGCAGCTATAATTCAAAAACGTTTGGCGAAGATTTCTCAACCATTACCGCCGCCAGGGTTATTTGCCCAACTGCGAGACAAAATTAAGCAAGCCTCAACGCAAGTTTCTCAGAGATTTACACTGATAACACAAGCTATTGAACAAGTTTTAGCTAACTTTAGCCAAGCTGTTACCAAAACCGTTATTTTTATCGTTCAGACAATCGTCAAAATTTTCCGAGCTTGTTTAGCGACGATTTGGGCGATGATCCTGAGTACTATCGGCGCTTGTTTTGGTGCGATCGCTGGTTTTATTTTAGCCTATCGTACCAGCTTGGGGTCTCAGGTTGTGGAATTGATTGGGAGTCAGTTAAATCAATTAGTGCCAAATGCTCAACCCGTCTTCGGGGCAGATATTTTGGTGTTCGTCGCCGCAGGCTGGGGAACCGCATGGGGATTGACAGTATCCGGGTGTTTTGGTCAACGGCGGCGATTTTTAGTGGCTTCCTTGATGGGCATAATTAGCTATGGCTTCGGCTGGTTAATTTTGCAATTAATCACCCCAAAAGATAGCGGCGAGGGCTTAGTGGCAGTGATTTTAGTGGCAGTTTCCCTACTCACCTTGAGTTTAGGACTTCGCAGCCATCATGTAGTGTACGCTGTGTTCGCGGCCTTTGGCAGTGCGATCGGCTATGCAGTTTTGATTCTTTTGAATTTAGCACCTCCAATTTTCCAATTTACCCGTCAACTAGACTGGCCAGAGTTACAGTTATATCTGACTTTTTTTGGCTCTGTAGGCTTCTTTATCAGCTTCTGGTTAGGAGTGAGTTATTACTTAATTGTCCCTGGATTGCGCCTTTTGGGATGGCGATGAAGAAGGCAGGGGAGCAGGGGAGCAAGGGAGCAGAGAAG
>JADEXV010000143.1 GCA_015206945.1 Nostocales cyanobacterium LEGE 12452
TTATCATGACTTGCAAGCAGATTGAGTTGAGTTAGCTGAATTTCCCAAGGGTAAAGTTGCAGTACTTCTTGGATTTTGGTGGCGTACTCGGCAGCAAATAAGGGTGGATAGGGTTGATAGTCGCGGCTTTGGACTTGTTCTAAGACTACGCGATCGCCTGCCGCAAAGGCAATTGTCGGCCCAGCAAATAAATAATTCATCACGCCGTCAAATTGCGTTCCATCCAACCACTCGCGGGAATCTCCCCACACTTCGCCCACAATATAAGCTTCGGGATTGACTGCCTTAACGCGATCGCGAAATTCCTGCCAAAAACCAGGAGTCTTGATTTCAAATGGTACATCTAATCGCCAACCGTCGATGCCGAATTTAATCCAATATTCGGCAATTTCCATAATGTATTCGCGTACTTCTGGATTATCGTGGTTAAATTCTGGCAAGGCCCGATTTCCCGCCCAACCCGCGTAGTTGGCAGGAAATTCCCCATTATATGGTGAAAGGGGCCAGCCTTCTATTTTGAACCAATTTACCCAAGGTGAATGGGGGCCATTCTCTAAAACGTCGTGGAAAAAGAAAAAGCCCCGACTGGAATGGTTAAACACCCCATCCAGAACGACTTTGATATTTCGTTGATGGGCTGCATCGAGCAATTCCTTAAAAGCTTCGTTGCCCCCTAACATCGGGTCAACTCGATAATAATCGTGGGTATGATAGCGATGATTACTGGCGGATTGAAAAATGGGTGTGAAATAAATCGCGTTAATCCCTAAATTCTGGATGTAGTCTAAATCCTCCATAATGCCCCATAAATCGCCGCCTTTATAGCCTTGGAGTGTTGGCATAGAATCCCAATCTTCCCAACGCGCTTCCTGCAATAACCGTTTGCGCGGCTGTTTGCTTCTGGCAAAACGATCTGGGAAAATTTGGTAGAAAACAGCGTGCTTCACCCAGTCTGGTGTTTGAATTTGCATGAATAACTTTTTGTATGTTTAGAAGCGATCGTTGCAAATATCCGCTTCTTTATGGCTCCTACTTATGATAGAGAATCTGTCATTTGTCAGTATTCATTAGTGATTTAGCCTTTTCCATGCTGTTTTATACGCAAATGTTATCAGTCTTAACTATTCTGACTACAATTATTTTAGTTTTTAACAGTTCAGCTAGATAGAATCGTCACTGATTACCTTCTGATTCCTGAATTCTTCTTTAAGAAATTTATTTATTACTTAATTATTCTTAATTTTATTTTCCTCACTTCGTCCGTAATGATTTAGGCAGACAATGGATTAGTTTAATAGCTTCATAAAAATTACCTGTTACTCAAATCTTAGGTAATTCTTAGATGCAACCGATCAAAGATGTCTTATGAACCACAGAAAATCACTATGAGGGATACGTAATTCCAGAATATGAGTTATGAATTAGCAATTGTCTTAGGAATAACTTTTATCTCCTAAGCTTATTTGATGTTATCTATAAAATAAATAGATAACTATAGTCGCATCAAATAATCGAAGCGAAAAAACTATATAGTCTGCGTTAATCCTAGAGCGACTTATCCGGCTAGAATCACTACTTTGTTGACAGCAACTCAATTTAATTTAAGGTAAAAATGAGACACGAAAAACTTTCTCCTGGACTACTTTTGGCATATCAAGACTATCAAAATGAAGGAGAGCAAGCTTTAGTTACACATAAGCGATCGCTTGGCATTATTGCTCACAAAAGTCCGGTTAAGCCCACTAAGAGCGTCGTTTTTATTTATTGCGACCCTGATGCAGACTTAAGTTATTTATCACAATATAATATTGAAGTCAATCAAAACTCTGGGAGTGTGCGGACAGCTTTCTTACCCATAGAAAGTTTAGATGTCTTATCTGAAGAAGATGTGATTCGGCGAATTAAGCCATCACGCAAACTTCATTTGAGGATGGATACTGCAATGGGAACAGTCAAACTGCCGGAATTTAAGAATCAAACCGGATTGACTGGTAAAGGAGTAATCATCGGCATTATAGACAGTGGCATCGATCCGAAACACCCCGCCTTTGCTGGACGAATTTTACACATTTGGGATCAAACACTGCCAGGGCCAGGAGTCACAGAGGGCAGCTATGGGGCTGAATTTAGCGGAGCGCAACTGACAGTTTCTCAGGATACTAGCGGTCATGGTACTCACGTCGCCGGCATTGCCGCTGGTGCTGATGTTAGTTATGGCGGTGTCGCACCAGAAGCAGAATTAGTTGTCGTCAGGTCAGATTTACAGGATGCCCACATTGCAGATGGTGTGCGTTATATTTTCCGAGTTGCTAGGGAGTTGGGACGCCCAGCAGTGGTAAATCTCAGCTTGGGCGGACACGCTGATGCCCATGATGGTAGCGATTCCTTATCCAAAGTTATTGACGCCGAAACTGGCCCTGGAAGAATCGTTTGTTGTGCTGCGGGTAACGAAGGAAACGATAACATTCATGGACAAGCGACCATACCCAGTGGACGCACTCGTGGTATGCGCTTCAATGTTCCTTTGAATCAAGTAGGCATAGTTTGGTTAAACGCTTGGTATGCCAAAGACAGCGAATTGGAAGTATCTGTGCGGAGTCCTAACGGTTTTGTCACTCCCTTTCAAAAAATAATTGCTGAGGGTAATGCCGCCCAAGATTATCAGTTACCAGATGCACGGGTGCAATTAGTGACACCAGCACCAGACCAAGCCAACGGCGACCATAATTTCTTTGTGCAAATACGTGGTATCGGTCCCTCGCAAGTTATGGGAGGTATTTGGCAACTGCGAGTCCGCAACACTTCTTCAACTGACACATGTTTAAATGTGTGGACACTAGATGATAGCTCATCAGTGTTTTTCACTGGTAAAAGTGTGAAAGATGCCTTAAAAATTGGTTCGCCGGGAGCCGCCAGCAGTGCAATTACAGTTGCCGCCTATACTACTAAAACCAAGTACACAGATATTGATGGCCAAGTGCGAGAAATGGGCTTAGAATTGGACGCTATTTCGGAATTTAGTAGTGAAGGGCCTCTACGCACTGATGGGAAGAAGCCCGATGTAGCAGCACCAGGAGCGATGATTATTTCCACACTTTCCGCCGATGCTAATTTTGACCGTTCATCAATGATTAATTCCAAGTTTGTGGTTCAGGCTGGTACGAGTATGGCGACACCGTTCGTCAGCGGGTTAGTAGCACTACTGTTGCAGCGAAATCCTAAACTCGATCCGGCTGCTGTGAAAGACTTGCTACGTAAAAATAGTGCAATTCCCGGCAAACCCGCAGGCACATTTGATGACAAATGGGGTTATGGAGTGATTAATGCAGCTAATCTGTAATTAGACTGAGAAAGGTGGATATTATTTCTGTACAAGGATAGGTAACAACAATTTATAAATTTGATAGGTTAGGGTAGGCAGAAATGTCTACCCTATTTACCAAGGAGTTGCTGATGAATTATCAGAAACTAGATGCCGCTCTTGCTACAGCCCTAAATGATATTCAAGATTCAGAGGAAACTAGTTTGGCAGTTTTTATCCATACTGAACCAATTTTAAACTCTGCTGCAACTGCTGTTTTAGAAAGCTTTGGTGTCAGTGGTGTTAGCAGTGGTAAAGATATTTTTACAGCAACACTTTCACCAAATGCTATTTCCCAGTTATCAGAGCAACCTTGGGTGAAATATTTGAAGCGATCGCAGCAATTACGTTTGGTTAATAGGAGAATAAATACACCGAAGTTGGGCGTTTAATGGGCATTGCCTACCCTTGCACTGTGCAGATAGTTGGTTGCTGTTACTGTGAATCAGGTTTTGGTTTTTCTGGAAACTTACACTTCACTTGAATTTCCAGATTACTTTCAGCAGAGCCTTCGGTAATGTAAGGAATACCTGCCTTACCACCCAGCTTAATGCCAAATTTAAGACTTACCTCCTCAATATCCGCAGTATTGAAGTCTTTAAAAGCACTAAGAGCATAGATAGTATAAGAGCGAATCATTTGACGAGCCTGTTGCATCCGAGCGATCGCATCTGTTCGCACATCCTTGTATTCTATGCCATCATCCTCTTCGTCAATTTCCGAAGTTATTTCGGTTGCTGTGACGTTAATCTCAATCTGCTCAATCTCCCCGTCTGCTTGGAAAAAGAGTTGCTGTACTTCTGACATAAGCTACCTCGGTTAAAGTTTTGTAACGTATCTGAATAAATTTCAGTTTACTTGCGGAAAAATAACAGATGGTGTTGTTATTAGCAACACAGCCATCATTGTGTCTGTCAAGATTATCTCGCATTTACCAACCCAAGGTGTGTTAAATGGCACGATACGCGCTTGTTATTGGCATCGCCGAGTATGTCAGCCCATCATTACCGCGTTTGTCAAAGACTACAAATGATGCTGAGGCGATCGCGCAACTCTTAGAGCAATATGGTGATTTCCAGTCTGTGCAAAGACTACCACAGCGTTGGAACAAAGACATAAACGGCTATGAAATGGCAGCGTCAAAAGTTACTGGCGCTCAACTTGGCCAAGAATTAAGAACTTTTTTACTAGAGCAAGCTGCTAATAATGAAGCGCTGATTTATTTTAGCGGACACGGTTTCACCATTTCCGACAATTTGGGACAACAAAAGGGATATTTAGCAAGTTCCGATTGTCAGATTGAATTTAAGGATAACGAAAATGTCGAACAAAAATATGGTATTCCCCTGGATAGCCTTAACGACTTAATTCGAGATTCGCAATTGAGTAGTTTAGTGATGCTACTCGATTGCTGTCATAGCGGCTATTTTCTAGAAAGGCAGTTAATAGAAAGAACTCTTAACGCTTTTAGTTCGCAAAAAGATTATTACTTAATTACAGCGTGTCGTGGCTTTGAACGCGCTGGAGTAATTAAGAGTGAAGAATATAGTATTTTCACAGGTGCAGTTGTTAAGGGATTGGCGGCTGACAATGTAGGCAAGAGTAGGCGAATTAGTGGCGATCGCTTGTTTGATTTTGTCAGCAGCGAACTTAAAGGTTCCGTACAAGAGCCAATTCGTATGGGTTGGGGACGTTCGATTACGTTGGTTACTTATCCCCAATTAGATATTCCTACAGGCGAAAAAGTTGCTTTCAATCAGGAAAATCCCTATCGGGGACTTTATGCTTTTGAATCAGAGCAAGCGCAATATTTTTGTGGACGAGATGAAGCAGTTCATACTCTAATTTCGCGTTTAGCAGAGAGTCGTTTTTTGGCTGTAATTGGCTATTCAGGTAGTGGTAAATCTTCTTTAGTCAAAGCAGGTTTGTTACCGCAACTAAAAGGCGATCGCCTCCCTGGAAGCAGTCAATGGGCGATCGCATCTTTTACACCAGGAGAACACCCTTTAGGTAAATTAGTTGATATTTTAGCTAGACAACAGCAGCAAAATAAACCGAATCTATTATTTATCGATCAATTTGAAGAAGTATTTACACTTTGTCAAGACGATGAGGAACGCAAAGCTTTTATCCGCTTAGTAGCACAAGAAGTAAAAAAAGGTGAGGGAGAAACGCGGATAATTTTGACCATTCGCGGTGATTTCTTAAATCGTTGTGCTGACTATTTAGAAATTATTACTCTCATAAATAGCATTCCTCCCACATCATTTATCGTCACACCAATGTCTTTTGTTGAGTTAGAAGAAGCAATTGAAAACCCAGCAAAATTGCATGGTGTAACATTTGAGCATGGTTTAGTTTCGCAAATTTTCGCTGATGTAGTCAACCGTCCGGGTGCATTACCCATACTGCAATATGCCCTTAAAGAATTGTGGCGAGTTTGCATTGAAGAACCTGAATTGCCAGAACCACTTTTAACTCGTAAAGGTTATGAGGAAATTGGCGGAGTTAAAGGAGCTTTAGACAAACGAGCGACAATTTTGTATGAAAGTTTGACAACTATAGATCAAGCCTTTGCGCGTCGCTTGTTTATGGAATTGGTACAATTAGGTGAAACTGGAGAAGTGACGCGACGGCGTGCTAGCTGGGAGAGATTAAAAGTAGTTGCAGATTCTCCCCAACAATTGCAAAAGGTTATAGGATTGCTAGCAGGTTCTCAACAACGTTTAATTATCACTGATGAAAATACGATTGAAGTTGCTCATGAAGCACTTTTATCTGAATGGAAATTATTAAATACTTGGATTGGTGAAAATCTAGAAAATATTCGTCTCAGTCGCTCTTTAGAGCAAGATTGCCAGGAATGGCAACAAAGGTTTGATAAATCGGATGATGCACTCTTGACAGGTGCAAACTTAGCTGTAATTTCTGAGTGGGTGAATAAGACTCAGCCAAGACTTACCCCATTAGAAGCAGAATTTTTGCATAAGAGTTTAGAGAGACGCGATCGCCAAAATCTGGCAGAATTAGAGCAAGCAAAAAAACTCCAACAGCAAGCAGAAGCCAAAGCCAAAGCTGAATCACAAAGAACTAGATTAGCGATCGCATCAACATGTGGTTTGACATTGCTGGCTAGTATTGCTGTGGGATTTGGAATCAAGGCAGAACAAAACAAAAATAAAGCTATTGAAGCGCTAATTTCTGAACCAACACAGCTTTTGGAAGCGAATAAGCAGATCGAAGCAATGATAGCAAGTATAAAATCTCTAGAAAAGATAAAAGAAATAGACGCAGGGAATAATGATGCTGTAGATAAACTGAAAAATTCTGTAATTCATAAAGTTCGAGAATCGAATCGTTTTCAAGGCCACAATAAAGAAGTTAATAGCGTAAGTTTTAGTCCTGATGGTAAAACTATAGCTTCAGCCAGCGAAGACGAAACAATCAAACTCTGGAATGTTGAAAGTGGAGAATCAAGATCATTTAAACATCATCATACAAAGAGCATCTGGCGTGTTAGATATAGTCCTTTAAGTGGTAATATGATTGCTTCTTGCGATATTGGTGGAACTGCTATTTTGTGGGCAGCAGACACTGGAAAATTTTTAAGAACTCTCAATGGACATACAGACATTATTTATGATCTTAGCTTTAGTCCAAATAGCACAACAATTGCTACTGCTAGTTGGGATGGAACCATCAAGATATGGGACACATCAACAGGACAAGAACAAGAGCCACTGGAAAATCTTATAGGTGAAGATAGAATTTACAGCCTTGATTTTAACACTGATGGAACAAAGCTTGTTTCTGGTGGATACAAAGATGGCAGTCTAAAACTTTGGGATTTGAAATCTAGAACTTCAAAAGTTATTGGACAATATCAAAGCCCAGCAACTTTTGTCAGATTTAGTCCCGATGGCCAAATTATCGCATCTAGTAGCAATGATGGTATTATTCGGCTTTGGAAAGAAGGGCAATTATTAGATACTGTCAAAGCTCATGAAAAATCCATTTCTGGATTGGCTTTTAGTCCCGATGGTAAAATTTTAGCTTCTGCTAGTCAAGATGGCACAATTAAGTTGTGGCATCTTGATGGCACTAAAATTAAGGTTTTAGCAGCCCATAATGGTGGAGTAAACGAAATTAATTTTTACCCTAATAACGAAGATTATCTATTATTAACCTCAGCAAGTGAGGACGCAACTGTTAGGTTTTGGAAAATCAATATAACAAAAAATCCTAATTTCTCTCCACGCATTGAGATAAATATTTGCCCAAAATGTAACAAGAAGAAATGTACTGAGCAAGATTGCAGAAATAATGTGTCTGATTGTTGCTAAAATAAAAACTGATACTTGATATTATTGCTTGGAATAAAGCTGTATTTACGGATACTCTACCACGAAATTAAATTTTCAAATGCTCAGAGTAGCCTTGAGTAGAGTACCCGAATTTGTAGCCAAATCGGTGCTTGGTAGATTAAAGCCTAGATAATAGCAACCTAGCAGTCGCACCCCATTCTTCATCTCAATTAATACAAATGTTCTATATTTGTACTTATCAGCCGCACCATCCATACACTACCAGCATTCTGTAAAATTCATCCCAAAGAATCAGGCGATCCCCCTTACCTGTGGTGGCAGACAGTCCTAAACTGAAGATGAGAGTTGAAAGGCAGTCGGGAGAAATTTTGTGAAAAAAGTATTATCAATCATCCTTGGTGGTGGCGCGGGTACTCGGCTTTACCCACTAACCAAACTCCGCGCTAAACCAGCAGTACCAGTAGCGGGTAAATACCGCCTAATCGATATCCCTGTCAGTAACTGTATCAATTCCGAAATATTCAAAATCTACGTCCTGACACAATTCAACTCAGCTTCCCTGAATCGTCACATCGCCCGTACCTACAACTTTACTGGTTTCAATGAAGGCTTTGTAGAAGTGCTAGCGGCACAACAAACACCAGAAAACCCTAACTGGTTCCAAGGTACAGCCGATGCTGTGCGTCAGTACCTGTGGTTAATGGAAGAATGGGATGTAGAAGAATATCTAATTCTCTCAGGCGATCACCTCTACCGCATGGATTATCGCCACTTTATCCAGCGCCATAGGGAAACGGGGGCTGATATTACTCTCTCAGTTATCCCCATCGATGAGCGCCGCGCCTCAGATTTTGGCTTGATGAAAATTGACGATTCTGGTAGAGTCATCGATTTTAGCGAAAAACCTAAAGGCGAAGCGTTAACCCAAATGCAGGTTGATACAAGTGTACTGGGATTATCAAAAGAACAAGCCCAGCAACAGCCTTACATCGCCTCAATGGGGATTTATGTCTTTAAAAAAGAGGTTTTGTTCAAGTTGTTGAGAGAAGGTATAGAAAGGACTGATTTCGGTAAAGAAATTATTCCTGATGCCTCTAAAGATTACAACGTTCAAGCTTATCTATTTGATGACTATTGGGAAGATATTGGAACAATCGAAGCATTTTATCATGCCAATCTAGCCCTAACTCAGCAGCCCCAGCCACCTTTTAGTTTCTACGATGAACAGGCACCAATTTATACTCGCGCTCGTTACTTACCTCCAAGTAAACTTTTAGATTGCCAGGTAACAGAATCAATTATCGGCGAAGGTTGCATTTTGAAAAATTGCCGCATCCAACATTCAGTTTTGGGAGTGCGATCGCGAATTGAATCTGGTTGTGTCATCGAAGAGTCTCTACTCATGGGTGCTGATTTTTATCAAGCTTTTGTAGAACGTCAATGTAATGTAGAAAAAGGTGACATCCCTGTAGGTATTGGTACTGACTCAATTATTCGCGGTGCCATCATTGATAAAAATGCCAGTATCGGTCACGATGTCAAAATCATCAATAAAGATAACGTGCAAGAAGCTGACCGAGAAAGTCAAGGTTTTTACATCCGTAGCGGCATCGTTGTCGTGATGAAAAATGCCGTAATTCCTGATGGAACCATCATTTAATAGTTGTGAGTGCTGAGTTGTGAGTGCTGAGTTGTGAGTGCTGGGTTGTAAGTTATGAGTTATGAATAAAACTTCTAATCACTCTTCACTCCTAACTTCTAACTCCTCATTTTTAACTTCTTACTCAGCACTCAGCACTCAGCACTCAGCACTCATTTTACTGATTGGTCTTCCAGGAAGCGGGAAATCAACTCTGGCAAAACAATTACTGACAGAATCCCCCCAAATGGCGCTGATTTCTACAGATGCCATTCGGGGGAAATTGTTCGGTTCCCAAGCTATTCAAGGGCCATGGCTACTGATTTGGCGCGAAATTGAGCGGCAATTTCAACAAGCTATTTTCACAACTAATACAGCTATTTTTGATGCCACTAATGCCCAGCGCCGCCATCGTCGTGAAGTCATTGCTTTAGCCCGTAACTTGGGCTTTACCGACATTAGGGGAATTTGGGTGGATACACCAGTTTGGCTGTGTTTGGCACGAAATAAAAGGCGATCGCGCCAAGTTCCAGAAGAAATTATTTTGCGGATGCACCGTCAACTCCGGGATGCTCCCCCAAATCAGAATGAAGGATTAGACAGCCTGAGCCGCTTATCAGAAAAATCGGAGTACGGGAATTGCGATTCCTTGGTGAGCGAGAACCACACTTGATTTTCTATATTTTTTGTTAATTTGAAATCAGATTCATTTTGTTTGGCGCTATACCAGGCAAATTCAATATCTCTCATCTTAAAAAAAAACATAACGGGAATTTCTAAGGAGGCTGGTAGATGGCTGCAACCGACTTCAAGGACTATTACGCTATTTTGGGAGTCAGTAAGACTGCCAGTTCAGAGGAAATTAAACAAGCCTTTCGTAAACTAGCCCGCAAATACCATCCTGATGTCAACCCAAACAACAAACAGGCAGAGGCACGCTTCAAGGAAGTTAGCGAAGCCTACGAAGTTGTATCAGATTCAGATAAACGCAAAAAGTACGACCAATTTGGTCAATATTGGAAACAAGCTGGTGAAGGTTTCCCATCTGGCGGTGCTGGCCCAGATATGGGTAACTTTGACTTCAGTCAATACGGCAATTTTGATGAGTTCATTAATGAGTTGCTAGGACGCTTTGGTGGTCCTCCCCCTCGTGGTGCAGGTGCGGGGCGCCAAAGTCATGCCCGAAGTCACTCTTACCGCAATACTCCAGGTACCTCAACTCATTTTAGCAGTAGCTTTAACGATTTTGGGTTTCAAGATGGAGGTGTGGGTAGTACCCAAGATAGTGAAGCTGCGATCGCTCTAACTTTTGCTGAAGCATTTAATGGTGTGAAAAAACGCTTCAGTTTAGGTAATGAAACAATAGATGTCAACATTCCATCTGGGGCTAAAACTGGTACTCGCCTACGGGTGCGGGGCAAAGGTCAAATCAACCCCATGACTCAACAACGGGGGGATTTATACTTAAAAGTCGAACTTCAGCCGCACACCTTCTTCCAAATGGAAGGCGATAACTTGGTATGCGAAGTGCCAATCACACCAGATGAAGCGACTCTGGGAGCGTCTATTGATGTACCCACTCCCGATGGTTCAGTGAATGTCAAACTACCAGCAGGAGTGCGTTCTGGTCAATCTCTACGTTTACGTGGCAAAGGTTGGCCCCTCCCCAAAGGTGGACGCGGCGATCAGTTAGTGAAAGTGGCGATCGTTCCACCAAAAGACCTCAGCCAACAAGAGCGGGAATATTATGAAAAAATCCGGGCTATACGTACTTATAATCCCCGTAGTCATTTAAACCAATTTAGACTTTAACAAGCAAAAAGAGAATCCCCATAATTCAAATCTCGTCATTACCCACATTTTGGTAACAGTCAGAGTATTATGCTACCAATAAACCGAGTTTCGACTGCGCTCAACTCTCGACATCTGGGGGTTGAGCGCAGTCGAAACCCGCCTGGTTGGGACACTATTAACCCGCAGATCCCTTATCTTTTAATTCTTAACTTTTTTGATACCGCATACCTGGTAGTTGCGAAATGAAGCCCATAAGTTCCAACTGTAACAAAGCACTGGAAACTGAGCCAGCAGCCATACCGGTTTGTTGGACAATAAAATCGAAGGGTAAAGCATCACTTGTCATCGCATCCATTACTGTTTGCAATTCTGGCGATAAAGTTGGCATTAACTGTTCTGGTGCTGTAGAAGCCTCAATCGCATCAATTTGTGGTATTGCTCCTAACATTGTTAACAGCTCGTCTAGTTCCTTAAGAATGAACGAAGCTCCTTGACTCAGTAACTTTAAGCATCCTTGGGATGGATAATCGTCTAGTCTTCCAGGTAATGCATAGACATCTCTACCAAATTCATTTGCGTAGGTAGCAGTAATTAAGGCACCAGATTTTAAAGGCGCTTCCATTACCAGAATGGCGCGGCTTAAGCCTGCAATAATGCGGTTGCGACGGGGAAAGTGAGTCCGATCGGGCGGGGTTTTTGTGGGGTACTCACTGACGACTAGCCCAGCCGTCAAAATTTGCTTGTACAAATCCCGATTTTTATGTGGATATATGACATCAACACCAGTCCCCAAAACTGCGATCGTTCGTCCACCTGCTTTCATGGCGGCGATGTGGCTTTCGGTGTCAATTCCCTCTGCCATACCAGATACGACTGTAAAGCCATTTTTAGCTAAAGCTGTACTAATTTGGCGAGTCCACCAGATACCATATTCTGAGGGTTGGCGGGTTCCGACAATCCCAACCATTGGTTTTTGTCCGAGATTTTCTTGGAGTTCGACTTCACCGCGATAGTACAAAATTGGCGGTGGACTCGGAGTTTCTAGCAGTAAACGGGGATAATCTGCATCTGCTGGCGTCCAGAAATGAGAGTTTTCCTGCTGGTGCTTGGTGAATAGTTGTTCTGGGTGCAAACGCGATCGCTGTTGTACTACTTTTTCTAATGTCTGAAAACCAAAACCCTCTACTTCTCCTAACTGTACCTTAGTAGCGTTCCAAGCTGTTGCCAGCGTGCCAAAATGCTGTTGCAGCCGTCGCAGTAATACTGGCCCAATTCCCGAAATTTGCGCCCAAGCTAGCCAATATGCGCCTTCTTCTACCACCGTTCTATCCTCACGCCTACTGGATTAAGTATTCCCAAATTGGGGTTGGCTGTTGATGGAGTAGGGGCGATACTGTTCGGTTAAGGCAAGAGACACGATGAATCGCCGTCTCTACAAAGACCTCTTTCCCGATTCCTCTTGACTTTTGACTCTTGACTCTTGACTATTAACTATTGACTATCTATCTTCTTATCTTCTGTGATGAAATATTTTTATCGTCTTCTAATAAGCCTATCGGGGTGCTTAATATTTTTACTGGTGCATAGTGGCCTTGGTTTATTACCTAGTTTGGCAGCCGAAAAAGTTACCGTCAGGTACGGATTGTTTGAGCAATCAATTCCGGTGGCAGATATACGCAACTATGACGAGACACAAAAGGTTTCTGCCGATCTGCAATCTTTTTTAGATTACCTCAGCGCTGAAGAGAAACAGAAATTTCAAGAAGCCCTGCAAGTGAAAATGTCGCTTGATATTGTGGCTTTAGATAAGTTGGTAAACACAGGAATGGGCAAGCAAATTTTATCTTTTGCTTCCCAAGCGATCGCTCGTCGCGACCAAGCTAGTATACAAGCATTACGATCTGCCCTCATTATCGGAGCAAAATCACCAGATGGTCTAGGAATAACCAGCTTTCTAGAAGCCTATCCCAGTAATCAACTAGTTGTTGATGTGTCAAAAATTCAGAAACTAGTCGGCATGGCAAATTCCTCTGCTAGTTCTGCTGATGCGCCCCCGAAAGATGACGTAACTTCTTCACCTTTAGGGAAAGTTGCCCTACAATATCAAACACTCGCTGCCCAGAATAAACAGTTCTCAGGTTGCTTATTTGGCGATTCTATTTCGGCTGGACTTGGTAATACCCTTGGGAGTGGTACTTTTAATTTTGGGTTAAATGGTCTGAGTACAATCTCATTACTAGAACAACTCAAAAGTCTAATTCCTACTAATGTGAAATGCGAAAAAGCCATTATTGCCATCGGTGGAAACGATGCTTTGTATAAAATTAGTGATGAGTTATTTAGCAAAAATCTCCAAGAGGCGATCGCACTTATCCGCACAATGGGAACTAAAGAGATTTTTCTAATTCCGGCTTTTTATTCGACAGTGGCAGCAAGCTCAGATCCAAATGTAGCAGCCCCACTTGCTAGAGTTGAACAAATTAATGTTCTGATTAATCAAGTTGCTGAAACAGAAAAAGTACCAGTTGCCGGAGCTGGACTAGCATCATTATATGAAAATAATGTTCTTAAAGAAAATTTCACCAGTGATGGCGACCATTTGAATGCAGAGGGTCTGAAAATTTATCGACAAGCATTATTACAAATACTGGGAAAGTAAGTCAATCTAATTAAACATAAAATACTCACTAGATAGCTCCCCGATTTATTAAATAAGTCGGGGAATTACGAATTACGAATTACGAATTACGAATTATCAGTGTTAGGCTTTCCAATTCAAAAAGCGTGCATAAATATAAGCTATACCTTCATCAATAACCGTCCGCACACCTTCGCTAGAACTCCACCATTTGTTTGGATTATAATCTTGCGTTTTGGCAGCAATTACACCAACGTTAATGTCAGGGGTAAGTATTTTTTTAAAAAGAAACCAACTCCTACGAGCATGAACATCCAAAGAAAAAAGATTAATCGATTCTATCTTTAAATTTGAATTGGATAGCCAACGTTCAAATTCAGCAGCAGATGCATAACTACGATCTTTAACCACGAAAGGTGTCGGAACAGCTACTACTTTTTCTGCTTCTAAACCGAGTTTTATGAAGGTGTCAGCCGACACGTCTGCAAAGTTCTTATATCCGGTTAGATAACTTCCTTTTCCTAATGTGCCTCCGGTAGTAATTATTTGATGATAAGAACCGGTTTTAAATTCATTCAAAGCTTCTTCTATAGCGTAATCTGGTAGCCATCCTTCAACAATTAATACTTCTGCTGATTGGATCGGGGAAGTTACGGCAAGAAATGAGTGTACATGAGTAAAAAGGAAAAATATTAAATAGGCAATCAAAGCGATCGCAATCGCCCACCCTTGAGCCGTAAGTGTCCACATTTCTTGGCGTTTGATTAGTTTGATTTTGGGAAATTTTTGACACCGACGATTTTTTATCCGCATTAAACCTTAGCTAAACGTTGTTCTTTCAAGTAGGTAAACACAGACTTATCTCCAATATCAGCAGGAATTGCTTGGACTGTCTTGCGTAGGGCAAACACTAAAAATAATATCGCCCAAGTTCCTAATAAAATGCTTTCTCCCTGAGTTGGTAAAATTCCTACCAAATGTCCTAACAACAGTAGCGGTACAATTGGGGTTAATACTTTGGTTTCCAGGCGATTGAAGCAAAAAGCTTCTTTAAAATAAATACCTGTCAAAGCTACGAAGATAAAACCAACTCCAAATAAGGTAATTGGCTGATTGTAAACAGTAAGAGCTAAAGGTTCACTACTAGTGATTGCCAGAATCACTGATGCGATACTACCGATCGCCCAAAAAACTTGCAACGTTCGGTGCAGTGATGCCATATAGATATGGATGGTAAATAAACTTACACCAAGAGCGAGGCTAAAACAAGCATATAGAGGTGTCAGTAAAGTTACAACAGTTGGGTTATTGTTGAGTAAAATCAAAGCGCTGCCGATGGCAAAGCTCAGTGCTGCTACCATTAATCCAGTGCGATAGACGATTACGCCAGTGCGATCGCTTTGAGTAATTGTAAATTCCCCAAACTGACCTTGATAAACTTCTGGTGCAGAGAGTGTTTGTGTAGTCATAGCTAAGAATATAATTATGATTCTCTAGTAGAGTACAACAGGAAATTGCTCAAGGGTTACTTTTATTATTATGAGCAATAAGGCGAACTTCATGTCACCATTCCTAAACTTACATCTTTTAGCAGTTGCTTTCTGGAAATTTTTGTCGAATTGGCACTGCCTACGGTGAATGAAAATGCTTGTTTTTAAGTGGTGTGTAGTTGCCCATCCTCCTTTTTATATCTAGAATTTTCCCTTTTCTTTGACTTCCCCACAAATCAGCAACAGGCACTTTGCAGGCTGGTGATTTTTTACTGTCTTAACTTTAACAATATTCACTGGTCTGATTTTCTGAAAAAAACAAGACTTCTACCACATCTTGTAAATTAATCTGTAATTGTGAGTGAGCATCTCCGCAATTAATGGCAATTTCTACCCAGCCGTGACTGCCAGCTAAGGCTATTATCTCTCCCACTTTCACCTCACTGTAAGTTTCACAGCCTGGTACACTCAATCCGGCAACTTGCACATACCAACTTTTGCCTTGCACGTCACTCGCTGGAATGTTACTCACTAGGTTGCCAAAGTGGTCAATATATTGAATGCAACCCACTACACTGGTGGTTGTCTGCTTGCAGTTGCCTATATCCAGGTTTACCAAACTTACTGGATCGATTTCTTGTCCTAGCTGTTTGAGGGGGACACCACTAGCAAGATTAGCTGCCACAGGTGAAAAGATATCCCTACCGTGAAAAGTCTTGCTTGGTTGAGGAGTGCGCCAATAATTAAGATTTGTAAGTTCGACGGCTGCGATCGCCGGACTTTGACTAAGTACCCCGCTGAATATACCATTATCTGGCCCGACCAAAAACCCTTGAGCAAATTCTACTGCGATCGCTCGTCGCTTGCCTCCCACACCCGGATCTACTACTGCCAGATGCACTGTCCCAACGGGGAAATGGGCATAAGCATTCATCAGGCTAAACCTAGCTGCGGCGATGTCTTGCGGAGGAATTTGGTGCGTTAAGTCTACTACCGTCAGTCTAGGGTTGATTTGGGCTATGACTCCCTTCATTATGCCTACATAAACATCGCGATCGCCGAAATCGCTCAGTAATGTCACAAGGGGCTGTCGATCTATCTGGTTATTAGACATATTTTGGTAAAATTATATAAAAAAGATATTTTCTGTAGCAACAGCTACAAAATATGTGTTATGTTAAGAATAGAAGACATAAATTGAAAAATTAAAGCAGGTAATCACTATGAGTCAGAATAGACTACAAAGTGTGAGCAAATCACGAGAAACTCACAGAGCGAATATTCAAAAAAGCCTAGAGCATCGCTTGGAAATAGCCAGAGCAAAAGGCGACGAACAGCTAATTCGTCAACTGGAAGCTGAAATGAGGTATTCCAGCTAAATCAAGTTTTCATTGTTCATAGTTTTGTTGTGTAACCCGCTACGGCGGGTTTTTTCTTTTTAGAGGGTTTCCTAGCAATTTCGCTCTGACAGCATTTTGTAATTAATTAAACGACCCCAACTTCCCATCCTCCTTCCGTCTCAACACCCAAGGCTCCTATCGGTCCACCCCACAAGTAATAGTAATTTATTGATGCAGTTCACTAATCTCAATGAGGTTGTAAAATTATGAATAGCAATATTAAGAATTATAAAAATAAATATCGATGTCCAGCATTTATCTTGACAAAAGTAAATCTCGTGTAGTAGTTATTGGTGCAGGCATAGGCGGACTGACTGCTGGAGCATTATTAGCTCATAGAGGTTACAGCGTCTTAATTTTGGATCAAGCCCTCGTACCAGGAGGCTGTGCTTCAACGTTTAAACGCCAGGGATTTACCTTTGATGTCGGAGCAACTCAGGTAGCGGGGTTGGAACCAGGGGGAATTCACCACCGGATTTTCTCAGAATTGTCAATAGATTTGCCACAAGCAACGCCTTGTGACCCTGCTTGTGCAGTGTATTTACCTGGGGAAACCACACCCATCAACGTTTGGCGCAACCAAGAGAAATGGCAAGAGGAACGACAAAAACAGTTTCCTGGTAGCGAACCATTTTGGCAGTTGATGGCAACTTTATTTGATGCTAGTTGGGAATTTCAAGGACGCGACCCGGTACTACCACCGCGTAATTTATGGGATTTGTGGCAGCTAACTCAGGCGGTGCGTCCGAGTACATTAATTACCGTACCCTTCACTTTGTTTACGGTAGGAGATGCTTTACGGTTATGTGGATTGGGAAATGACCGACGACTGAGAACTTTTTTAGATTTGCAACTGAAGCTATACTCCCAGGTAGATACAGACGAGACAGCATTACTTTATGCCGCCACAGCGTTGAGTGTATCCCAACTGCCCCAAGGATTATTTCATCTCCAGGGAAGTATGCAAGTATTAAGCGATCGCCTGGTAAAATCCTTAGAAAGAGATGGCGGCAAATTATTGATGCGCCACACTGTAGAACAAATCAAAGTAGAAAACGGCAAAGCTACTGCTGTTGTTATTAGAAACCAGAAAACTGGCGAAGTTTGGACAGAAGCAGCCGACCACATAGTTAGCAACGTCACCGTGCAAAATTTGGTGCAGTTGTTGGGAGAACAAGCGCCATCTGGTTACAAAAATCGGGTGGAAAAACTGCCCCAAGCATCGGGTGCTTTTGTGGTTTATTTGGGTGTAGATGCCAGTGCGATTCCGCCTGAATGCCCTCCCCACTTACAATTTCTGTACGATGCTGATGGCCCCATTGGCGAGAATAATTCCCTGTTTGTTTCCGTCAGTCATCCTGGAGATGGTCGCGCACCAGAAGGGAAAGCGACAATTATCGCTTCTTCGTTTGTCGATCCTGCACAGTGGTGGCAGACTGATGATTATGAAGGACTAAAAGAAAAGTTTACCCAAGAAGCGATCGCTCGTCTTACCCAATACTTTTATCTCAAACCAGAAACTATTATTTATCAAGAAGCAGCAACACCCCGCACCTTTGCCCATTTCACAGCCCGCGATCGCGGTATAGTTGGCGGTATTGGTCAAAGAATACCTACTTTTGGCCCCTTTGGGTTCGCCAATCGTACACCCATCCAAAATTTGTGGCTAGTTGGTGATTCCACCCATCCCGGCGAAGGTACTGCTGGGGTGAGTTATTCGGCGCTGACGGTAGTTAGGCAAATTGAAGCTTAAAAATTGCGCTTGTGCTATCGAGGCTGCAAGAAGTCTATTTAACTGTAATTGAAAACTCTGCCTTGATTGTAAAGGCAAATCATACTTGTAACCGATGGCAAACAGGACACAAAACTGATGAAATAAGGTTAGTGTTGCGAATCTGGAGTAATGACAGACAGCGTTTTAATTCTTGGAGGAAGAGGGCGCATTGGTAGCAGTGTTGCCGAGGATCTAGCCACCCATACGCAGGCTCAAATTACGATTACTGGACGTTCTGCGGAGTTTGGAAAGGCTGTTAGCTTGTCTTCGGGAGGACAAGTGCAGTTTTTGATATTAGATTTGACAGAAGTTGACAAGTTGCGAGATGCGATCGCAAACTCTAACTTAGTCATTCATTGTGCTGGCCCATTTCACTATCGAGATACTAATGTTCTCGAAACCTGTATTGCTCAAGGCGTTAATTATGTAGATGTCAGCGACCATCGTTCTTATACCAGCAAGGCTCTCAAGTATAATGAACAAGCTGCTGCTGCTGGGGTGACGGCAATTATAAATACTGGCATTTTTCCTGGTATTTCTAACAGCATGGTACGCCAGGGAGTTGAACAATTTGATCGACCAGAAAAGATCCATTTAAGTTATTTAGTTTCTGGTTCCGGTGGTGCCGGCATTACAGTGATGCGGACAACCTTTCTTGGGTTGCAGTATCCTTTTGAGACTTGGATAGATGGAAAATGGAAGATAATTAAGCCTTATAGTGAAAGAGAATTAGTTGATTTTCCACCTCCCTATGGACGCACCGGAGTTTACTGGTTTGATATGCCAGAAACCTTTACACTGCCCAAAGCTTTCCCATCTGTAAAAACTGTAATTACTAAGTTTGGCTCTGTTCCCGATTTTTACAATCACCTAACTTGGATTGCGGCACACGTTTTCCCAAAGTGGTTAATGCAGCGCCGTTACATGATTGAATTTCTGTCTCATGTCAGCCATTCAATGACAGATGTCACTAATAATTTTACTGGAATTGGAGTAGCAGTTCGTTCAGAAGTTACAGGGCAAAAAGATGGTGCAACAGCAGTTTATTGTTCAACTGTAGTGCATGAAAATACAGCGATAGCTTCTGGTTACGGTACAGGTAGTATTGCCCAATTATTGCTAGAAGGTAAACTCAAAAAACCAGGAGTTTTTCCTGTAGAAGAAGCATTACCAACAAATTTATTTGAAGAGGTAATGCAAAGCCGAGGAATTAAAATTAATCACAGTTGGTCATAAGTGGCTATTGGATAAAAAGTAAAAATGTCAGTTTACTTGAGTAGATTTGAGCTATTAGTCCAAAAATTCAATTCTGGACGATATGTTAGTAAGCACGAAAATTTGTGATTATAGCGATTTTCATTTTAAAGAGGTACACGGGTAAGATTACAAAACTTTGTGCTACTAAACTGTTACGCAAATAAGATTGCACATCAACTGGTGAGGTTGTCCTAAGTCAATTGTCCAAAGTCCAATTTGGTAAACACAAATGATGACTAATAACGATCTACACGGAAAATAGTGCAATATGTAGGCGCGTTAGCTGGGAGCATCCACTTTTGGAAGAAACATAATTCTGATACTCTGAAAACCCTACTATGTGGTTCGTCTAAAAAAGTAGATCCGCCGAAAGTGGATGCTCCCCGTTAGCTTACTAAATTATTTGTGAACAATGAAATCCTCAACTTCTTAAAGGAAGTCGAGGATTTTAGTCTTGTGAATAAGAAAAATTAATATACCTTGAGGTAGAAGAAAGAACTGTACATAAACACTTAGGATGCCTTTGAGCCTAAGATATTTAATCTATCTTATATAGCGTTTCTTAATCACATAAGGT
>JADEXV010000144.1 GCA_015206945.1 Nostocales cyanobacterium LEGE 12452
TCCCTTGCCTCCCCGCTCCCCCTCTCCTAACTAATCATGAAATTCGGTGTTGTTGTTTTTCCCGGTTCTAATTGCGATCGCGATGTTGCTTATGTAACCAGAGATTTACTGGGGCAACCAACGCGCATGGTTTGGCATCAAGAAAGAGATATTGCTGATTTGGATGTCGTAATTATTCCTGGTGGCTTTAGTTACGGGGATTATCTGCGCTGTGGTGCGATCGCGCGTTTTTCACCCGTGATGCAGCAGGTTGTGGAACACGCCCAAAAGGGTAAGTTTGTCCTCGGTATTTGCAACGGCTTTCAGGTATTAACTGAAGCTGGACTTTTGCCAGGGGTGTTAACCAGAAATCGGGATTTGCATTTTATTTGCGATCGCGTCCCCTTGAAAGTTGAACGTACTAATCTATGGACGCAAGCTTATACAACTGGTGAAGTTATCACTTTGCCGATTGCCCACGGAGAGGGGCGATTCTACGCTGATGCAGCCACTCTCGCAGAAATTGAAGATAACGGGCAAGTCATATTTCGCTATAAAGGCGAAAATCCCAACGGTTCACTGAACAACATTGCCGGGATTAGCGATCGCCGGGGCAATGTGTTGGGAATGATGCCGCACCCAGAAAGGGCGTCAGATGCAATGCTAGGGGGTAGTGATGGCTTGAGGTTGTTTCAAGGCTTACTAGAGAAAGTAGCGGCATTAGCGTAGAGCAAATAAGTTGAGGTTTTGCGATCGCTGTCTGAAAGATAGATGAACATTCTTCTACAGACGGCGATTTATTTTTTGTAGTGGGAACTTTGAAGTATTTTTCACAACCAAACCACGACGTATTAAGGGTTTAAGGCTAGCGATGCCTGCTGCGGACTACGCCTACGCATCTGAGATTGTGGTAGAAAAACATCAAAGTAAAATTACTTGCCAATCTGAGTTAAATGAAGCACAGAATTTGCGATCGCTCGATTGATTTCTCATACTTGAGCTAGTAACTGTTAGAATTTTATTCGTTAATTATAAGTTTACGTGTTCTAATCTTTTAGTAGACTTACAAAAGTCCACGTACACAAAAAACTTTCAGCCAGTTTTGGCAAGTTTTTGAGAACAAAGAGAGAAACAAACTTATGGGACTTTTCGATCAAATTCTTGGTGCCGTCGCTAATCCCAATCAACAGGGCAGCTTAGGTGAAATAGGAAGCATTGTTAATACTGTACAGCAGTTGAGCGATCGCACAGGCACAGATCCTTCTACCATCCAATCAGTTTTGTCAATTGTGGGTGGTCAAGTGCGTTCTGCTTTACAAGACAAGCAAGCCACAGATGGTAATGAAGCCACACAAAATTTAGTCAGTCAATATGCTGGGACTTCTGCCAACCCCCAAGCAGTCAATTCGTTGTTTTCTCCTCAGATACAACAGCAAGTAGCTCAAGTTGCTGCCCAGCGCACTGGGTTGGATGCTGGTATAGTTCAACAATTACTGCCTTTGGCAGTACCTTTGGTGCTAAAGTTTTTGCAATCAGGTGCCAATACTCAAAATCCCCAAGCTGGCGGGAACCCTGTCCTAAATTCCTTCTTGGATGCTGATGGTGATGGTGATGTCGATATTGCTGATGCCATCCAAATGGCTAGTCGATATATGAGACAGTAACAGTTTTCTCCTAACTCCCCACTCCTTTCCGATAAATCAGACATTAGTAATTATACCTTGCTAGATTTTTAGCTAAGACATAGGCTGAGAACATGATAAATTTATAAATATAAATCAGACAGTCTATGTCTAAATTGTTTGACTGTATTACTGAAGAATTGCAAGACTTTATTGCTGCCCAACACCTTTTCTTTGTTGGCTCTGCACCTTTGAGTCCTACGGGTCATGTTAACCTGTCTCCTAAAGGTCAAGACTGCTTTCGCATCCTCTCTCCTAACCGAGTAGGTTATGTAGACCTCACAGGTAGTGGTAACGAAACATCAGCCCATTTGCAAGAAAATGGGCGGATAACCTTCATGTTTTGTGCCTTTCAAGAACCTCCGTGTATCTTGCGTCTTTACGGTCAAGGAACCACGATTTTACCGAGTTCTCCAGAGTGGGACTTGTTGTATTCTCTATTTTTGCCGCTACCAGGAACTCGTCAAATTATCGTCGCTGACATTGAAAAAATCCAGACTTCCTGTGGTTTTGGCGTACCACTCTATGAATATCAAGGTCAGCGCCAGACTCTAGTAAACTGGGCTACTAAAAAAGGCGAAGAGGGAGTTCGAGAATATCAACAACGGAAAAATCTTGTCAGCATTGACGGTTTAGCAACACCACTGAGCCAATTACCCTAACTTGCCTGATTTATCCATATATTAGCGATCAAAGTAAAGGAGTCAGCAATCGAGAGACTCTCACAGCTAACTTGAACCAAAAAGGTTTTTTATCGTACTCATTAAGATCGACAGCAACACAAACAGCTAAATCATCTTCTAACATCTTTTTCACACTTTGGACAAACCCACACTCGGTAACAAAACCCATAACTTCAAAATTTAGGGAAAACGAGCGATTATCTAAGTTAACAGTTCCTACACCTGCTAGATCCTCATCAATGACTATAATTTTCTGGTGCATAAACCCATTTTTGTAACGATACAACTTGATACCGATTTTTTCCATTTCGGTGTAGTAAGAGAAGGAACATAAATAAACAAATAAATGATCGGGTCGATTTGGTAAGAGAATTCGCACATCGACACCTCGCATTGCTGCCAGTTTTAAGGCTGACAATGTTGCCTCATCCGGCACAAAGTATGGACTAGCAATCCAGAGGTGAGTTTGAGCTTGATTAATTAGTTCGACGAAAAAAAGCTTACAAGCTGGCAGATGATCTGCTGGGCCTGTAGGAAGTATGAATACAGTTTGATTAGTTTCCCGATTAATTTTTACCTGCCAATTAACTTCGAGAAGTTTTCGAGTTGCCCAATACCAATCTCGCACAAACGAGTTTTGTAGACTTTGTACACTTGGACCTTCAAGCATGATATGAGTGTCGCGCCAAGGACTCAAGCGAGGATTTTTTCCTAAATATTCATCACCAATATTCAGTCCACCTACAAATGCTATTTCTCCATCCACTACCAAAATTTTTCGATGATTGCGAAAATTAAATTGGAACCGATTACCCTGACCTTTAGTGGTGTTAAATGCACTCACTGCAATTCCATACTGTTGTAGAGATTGGATATAAGGGCGAGATAATTTCTTGGAACCAATTTCATCGTAAAGAAAATAGATGCTTATTCCTTGCTTGGCTTTAGCAATCAAGGCTTCTCTAAACTCATTAGCTGATTGGTCATCGTTAACAGTATAGAATTGAAACAAAATATAATTTGTCGCCGATGCAATCTTTTTCAGCATCGCTTCATAGGTTTGCTGACCATTAATCAGTAATTCGGCAGCATTGCCTGATGTGAAAGAAATGTCTGTAAAAGCCTCCGCTAAGGGTTGCAATTCAGCTAGATTATCTGGCGGTGCAACCTGAAATTTAATCAGTTCGTTATAAGTCGAATGAAAAAGCTTATAGTGTTGTGCATAGACTGAGCGCAGTGTTTCAGCATATCCATGAAATTTAGTTCTTCCTAAAATCCAATACAATGGAATCGCTAGCCAGGGAAAGGTAATTAAAGAAATACTCCAGGCAATTGCCCCTTGAGAAGAACGCACATTCATCACTGCATGGGCTGCATGTATAACTCCCACACAATGAACAACAATTGTAGCTGTGCTAAAAATAGCTAGAACACCAGCATCTACAAGCATCTTAATTTTTTTGAGTATTGGTATAAGTAAATTCTGCCAGCAATGGCTTATGATCGGATGAACAAATTTGGTCTAGCACCTTAGCACTGGCTTTCTTCACACTTATATCTCGATAAAAGATGTGATCTAAAGGGGGTGATAACAGGAAGCGTTTGATTTTTTCCTTCTCATCAGGTGCGAAAATTACAGGCGTTAATCCTAATTGAGTTGTTACTTGATTGAGAATAACTGCTCTTTTGCGACTCCAAGTATTGAAATCTCCTGAAAATATTAGTGGCCCCCGATGTATAGATAACGCTTGCTCTAATTCGTTTAGTTGGATTTTAAATTTATTTATATCTACAAAATTGATCAGATGAGTATTGATTGTCATGAGAGTTATGCTTTGCTCAGATAGCAGATACTCAGTGATTAAAGAAATCTTAGGAGTTTTAACAATCGGTTCATAATGTTTAGTAGTTATAACTTTTTTAGTAATTGGGTTGATTGTCGATGCTGTAAAAATTCCTGAATAAGTTTGATGATGAATATCTACGAAATTAGGAGCAAAACTCCAATTCATTTTCAACCATTTTGCCCATTCGCCTGCCTCTAACTTTAAAGAGAACTCTTGTAGAAATATGAGGTTTGGTTGATAAGTTACAATGATTTTAGAAAAGTCTTTTAACCAAGCGTTATTATAGTTTTGTTTAGCAATATTCCAACTGAGAACTTTAATTGATTGACTATTAATTTCTGTTTGAATTGAATGATTTTTATCGATTGTGAGTTCTTGTAAACGAAAAAATCTATAACTCGGAACAAATTTCGTAACGAGAGTGTTTACGTGTTCTTGAATATTAGGCATTACTAATATTAAAATGGATTTATTATAGGTTAACGCTATTAAACAGTCGTTAGAGAAGAATAACACGTTTGGAAAGCTATAAGCTATGCTCCATAAGCACTAGAGCCTGAACAGCGTCGCACTCTTTGCTGCATTTATCCACTCTTGCATTGCTAGAAGTGCCAAAACTGACTCAATCCTATCCATCAATATCATTTGTAGGCGTGAGTATTGTAATAGCCTCCTTACTATAATATCTGACCATCTAAGCGACATAATTTTGTTTTTTTCATAATCTTTGCACCTATTCTTTCATAAAAATTGATTCCACGCTCGTTAGACACAGCTACAGTCCAATCGATTCTGCCACAACCTTTTTCTTTGGCAATCTGGCGCAAGCGTAGCATGAGTGCCTGACCAACTCGGTGGCTTCGATAATCAGCTTTGACATATAAATCATCAAGCCAAATTCCAGATTTTGCTAAAAAAGTTGAATAAATAAAGTGATAAGTTGCCAACCCAATAGTATCGCCATCAACCTCAGCCAAAAGAACAAAAGCAAGAGGCGTTTCTCGAAATAAATCAATTTCTAGCTTTTGAGGAGTTGCTTCTACAGATTTAGGACAACCATCAAATTCGGCTTTCAAGTATATCAATTCCATAATGGCAGGAATATCCCTTTGGTTTGCATCTCTAATTAGAATATTTTTACCCTTTATGTTCTCCCTATTTGCTATTTCCATAAACCTCATATTGGGGAATAACTTCTGTCTCATTCTTTGCTGCATTTATCCACTCTTGCATTGCTGGAAGTGCCAAAACTGACTCAACATAATTTCTAGAAACAGTATCTAACTGGACATCATAGGCGATAAACCGCAGGACAACTGGAGCAAAAAATGCATCGGCAATCGTGAAATTGCCAAACAAAAACTTACCACCATTACCAAACTTTTGACGTGATTCTTGCCAGACACTAGTAATGCGGTCAATGTCTTGTTGTACGCCGGGTTCTAAACCTTTACCAGGATATTTAGTACGGCAGTTCATTGGCATATTCTGACGCAAGCTTTGAAACCCTGAGTGCATTTCTGCACTGACAGAACGGGCTAATGCTCTTGCGGTCTTATTCTCTGGCCACCATTGCAAAGTTGGAAAAGTTTCAGCGAGATATTCACAAATAGCGAGAGAATCCCACACCGTTTGCGTATCGTGCAATAACACAGGTACTTTTCCTGATGATGAATATTGCCGAATTTTCGATGAATAATCTGGGTCGTTATAGAGAGGAATCCGAATTTCATTGAATTCCAAACCGAATTGCTTCATCGCTAACCAAGGACGAAGTGACCAAGATGAATAATTTTTGTTGCCGATTACCAAAGTAAGTTGTGTCATGTTTTTAATACCGATAAAGTTGTTCAATCCACATAGACACATCAGTTTCGGAACCTGAAGAAAAAGATTTTCCGGTTGCCGGGTCGTAAGCTTGCCAATAGATATTACCGTGGCGGTCAACCTTTTGCCAAACTTGCAATTCATTAGGATCGGCTAAGAGTTTTTTGACAAAACTTTCCCAAATCAGATGCAGAGATTTCCAGAAGTTTGAGCGGATTTTTTTCTGGAATGACGGACTACAATTTATTTCTATATCTTCTGTTTGTAAACACCTAATGTTATTGTTCATAAAATTATTCCTGAAAGTTGCTCAGTAAATAAAACAGTAACAACATCTCAGTTAGGAATCAAATCATAGCTTGCATAGGTTCTATAAATAGGATTTATAGATATTAAAAATCACTAATACAACCTTTTTGCCACAATAAAGTCAGGATGTGTATACCCTTGTTCTCATCAATTGCCTATGAAACTCTCCCAACTCCGAGCCATAGTTGCAGTCGCAGATCGTGGTAACTTTAGTGAAGCAGCCTTAGAATTGCAGCTTTCCCAGCCTGCAATTAGTCATGCGATCGCTACCCTAGAAGAAGAATTAGGTGTGCCATTATTTGCTAGAGGTCGTCACGGTGCTGTGCTGACACCTGCTGGAGAGCGCATTTTGTATCATGCGCGTCAAGCAATGCAGCATCTAAAAATGATGCAACACGAAGCAAACCTGCATAAAGGTTTACACGGTGGTCATGTGCGAATTGCGGCTTTTCGGAGCGTCGCTACTCATCTATTACCAAAAGCGATCGCTCAATTTCACAATCAATTCCCAGAAATTGCTGTCACAATCATAGAGTGCGGTGCTTTCACGGATGTAGAGCAGTGTTTGCATGATGGACGTGCCGATATTGGTATTACCTGTCTGCCAACTGGTGAAGAATTTGAAACCTGGGAAATTTTTCGGGATGAGTATGTAGCTTTACTACCACCAGATACCAAAATTAGCAGTCCGCAAATTACTTGGGAAGACATAGCAGCTTATCCGCCGGTTTTACTTCCTTGTACACCTTGTGGACGCATTCTTCACAACCACCTGAAGACTTTAGCAATTCCAATCCATACTGCTAGCGACATTCAAGAAGATTCCACAGTCGTTAGTATGGTGAATCAAGGACTGAGAGCAGCTATTATGCCTCGTTTAGCAGCTGTACCCATTCCCCCAAAGGTGCAGGTATACAGTTTACCTGCACCGCTTGAAAGAGTCATTGCAACTGCAACTTTATCTAATACCCTGCAAGTACCTGCGGTATTCACATTTTTGGAGATGTTGAGTAAATTTGATTTTTATAGTTTAGCTAAATTCACTTATTGAACACATCCGAACTACGAATTACGAATTACGAATTACGAATTACTTAAACCAATGCCTCCTTTAGCGAATTCTTCAACAGTTTTTTGGGAGAATTCATGAGCTGCGATCGCTTGCAACATTGCCAGTGGTAAAGTTAAATGATCCGCACCAGCTTGCAACGATGCGGCTGCTTCTTCAGGAGATTTGATACTAGCTGCTAAGATTTCCGTATCACTACCTTTGAGTACGCTAGCCATATCCCGCACTAAGGTAATACCGTCACCTAACAATCGGGTAGCTCGATTTACATAAGCTATGGCAATTTTAGCTCCTGCTTCCCGTGCTACTGCTGCCTGGGCTGCACTATAAATCGCTGTCACCGAACAGATAATTTCTGGCGATAGACTCGCCACCACTTCAAACCCTAACGGTGTTGCGGGAATCTTCAAAATTGTTTGTGAACCAATAATCTCGAAAGCTTTTCTACCTTCAGCTAGCATCCCAGCTTTATCGGAAGCCACAAGTTGATAGTATAACGGGCCATTTGTCAAGGCAACCAATTTTTTGAGCGTGGTTTCTGGTGGAGTATCGCTTTGAGATAACAGCGTAGGATTTGTTGTGATACCTTTTACCCATCCCCAAAGCTTAACAACTTCAGCTTCCGATGCGATCGCTGAGTCTAGATATAGTGCCATCCTTAATTCCTCACTTTTACTATCTGCATTTCTCCTGCTATACACCCTACATTGTCCAGAAGCTCTGCTCCTAGTCAGATAAGTATTTTACTTGTTTATCTATGCTTTTTTAAATATCTACTCTTGAAAGCCACCATTTATTCCCCTTTCCTTGAGAAACGCATCAAATGTCAATCTATCTGGTAACGAAGTTTGTGCGCCTGGTTTTGTCGCTGTCAAAGCACCTGCTGCTGCACCCCAAACAACTGCTTGATGTAAGGAAAGTCCTTCAAAAAGTGCCGCCGCTAAACCACCATTAAAAGCATCGCCTGCGGCTACTGTATCAACTGCATTAACTGAAAACGCTGGTACAAAAAACTTTTCTTCAGCAGTGGCACAAAAAACGCCCTTAGCACCTAGTTTGACGATCGCACATTTCACACCCCGTTGCAATAAAACCGCAGCTGCTTTGGCGGCTTGTTCTTCTCCATTCACAGGAAAACCAACCAACTGCGCTGCTTCAACTTCATTCGGTGTAATAATGTCCACCAATGGATACAGTTCATTTGGTAAATTAGATTGTGCGGGTGCGGGGTCAAAAATTACTTTTATGTTTGCACCTTTTGCGGCTTTAGCAGCAGCAACCACGGCAGTAATAGGAATTTCTAGTTGTAAAAGTAGTGCTGTAGCTTCTGGTAAAAAGTGGGATAATCGCTCTACATCTTCTTGATTGACGCGCCCATTTGCACCAGGAATGACAACAATTTGATTTTCACCAGTCTGACTCACGGTGATAATTGCGACTCCAGAACTAACAGTTTTATCCACAAAAATGTTATCAGTCTGCACACCAGATGTTTGCAAATTGTTAACAAGTTCTTTGCCAAAATCGTCTGCACCTACACGCCCTACTATCTGGGTAGGAATGCCCAATTTTGCTAATGCTACGGCTTGATTGGCTCCTTTCCCTCCCGAAACTTTAAAAAAATCTTCTCCTAGCAACGTTTCTCCTGCAACTGGCAACCGGGGTGTTGTTGCTACCAAATCTATATTTATGCTGCCGAAGACGATAATACTCATAATGCTGATTTTCAAGTTATTCAGATTGATATTATAGGAGGCGATCGCAAACTGCATAAATATCGCACTTATTTAGAAACTTGCACAAAAACTGCGATCGCATAGAAGACACACTCAAAATTTTACCTGTTGGTAAAAGACTCGTTTAAGGCTTTCAGCGACAGTAATATAGAGCGCCGATCAGATAAAACCTAGATATTTTGATACGCGATACCCAAGCCAAATTCCTACAAAGCCACCAATGACGCTGAACAGGATCGAGGTGAACGATAGCAAACTTCCACCCCACAAAACAGGAATGTAGCTACCAATTGTAGAGCCAACAAATATCCCAATGCCAATGATGAATTTATTCATTCAAAAAAAGCCTCAAAAGTAATTAAAATAAGTCATGCTTAAGCTCCTTTATGACTCAAAATATTAACTTTTGGGAAAAGATTTATTTAACCATTTCGGCAGCCGTGCCTAACTACTGAAGCTAGGAGAATCTAGTGTCAATAACTGGCTGATCTCTGGTAGTCATGAAGTCATCAGAAAAATTTTCTAGACTATCAATGAGGGATTCCCAAGCGTTGTCTTTGACAATCAGGACAATGGATTTACCAATTTTTTTGATATAAACTTCAGTACCAGTAAGTTGAAAATCTTCGGGTAAAATAACGATTTGGTGAGTGCCATCAGTGGTGAGTTTAGCAGTGTTCATGGTGTTATTGTCCTGAGATTAGCTAATATTTCTGGTCTGGTTAGCACGAAATTTGATAAATGCAACTCTGAAACTTGCTTGAGTAGCTCATTGTTAAACCGAACCTATGGAAATCCTAGCAGTCCTGCCGAGGAATATGATGGTGACGAAAGGATCAATATGGTAAAGGCGATCGCCTATGGCCAGTTATTTCTTGCCGAAAGCGATCGCAAACTGCATAAATATCGCCCTTACTCAGGAACTTGTACGAGAACTGCGATCGCTCTTCTTCGTTATGCTGAAACGACTAATCCAGAGTCTCCCCAACTGACCCAAACTGCTCTAATACCTGACGCACTGACAAAACGGGTATAGCTGAATTGGAAAACCCTTGCAAATCGCGAGTAATAATCGCGTCTAAACTCTGAGCGACTGCACAATAAATTTGTACCGCATCCTCAAAATCAGCTAAACCAGATGCAAAAGCTGCTTCTAAAATATCCCGATTTACAGAGCAAATAACCAAAACTGCCAGTATGGTTGAAACTGCCTGTCTAGCAAGTTCAATACTTTGAGTTTGTCTGCGGGCAATGTAGAAAATATCTGTGAGTGTTGTTGCAGTCACGTATCCAACCACTTGTCCAGAATCGATCAAATTAAACAGAGCTTCCGCATCTTGCAAAAATGGTTCTCGGTCTAGCAAATAATCTAGAATGATGTTGGTATCAATCAAAACTCTCACTAAAGATATTTCTCCACCCGACGTTCTTCTAGCATGAACTCCACTTGTTCATCAGTCAGCGCTGGCTGATCGGTCTTCAATAAACCTTTCATCTGCTTGATGATGCGCGATCGCTCAGGTAGTTGGGTTGGAACATCTTGCAAGGATTCAATAATCGCACGGACGAGTTCAAGGCGATCGCTCGCTGGCAGTTGACGGGCTTGCTCTTTAAGCTCTTGCAGGGACATAGAAAACACTCCGACAAATACTGTATCTAAAATTTTAGTATGAGCTATCAACGCTTAACTAAAGATAAATCTGGTGTTAGCCTTTGCAAAACTTGCTTTAATACCATCACTGTCCAATCTATATCAGCTTCCGTCGTATCACGCCCCAATGTGATGCGAATTCCGCCCAAGGCAGCTTTTTCAGAATAACCCATCGCTAACAATATCGGACTAGGGCTAAGTTTACCGCTGTGACAAGCAGCACCAGCACTGATACCAATACCTGCAAGATTTAACTGTCGTACCAAAGTTTTACCGCTAAGTTTTTCCCCATCGGCGTTTTCTAAGCACATACTCACATGATGAGGTAAACGATCGCAGCCATCCCCTGTAGGGATTAAACCAGGAATCTCAGCTAATTGGGCAAAGGCGCGATCGCGTAACTCAATTAACCGTGGTGTTTCTGTAGCTAATTCTTGTGCTGCTAATTCTGCTGCTACACCAAACCCCGCAATTATTGGTACTGCTTGCGTACCAGAACGCAGTCCCATTTCTTGCCCACCACCGCTCAGTAAAGACATCAAATCTACCCCAGGACGCACATATAACGCCCCTACACCTTGCGGCCCATATATTTTATGACTGGAAAGGCTAAGTAAGTCTACAGGTAGTTGTTGCACATCTATAGGTAAGCGTCCCGCAGCTTGCACCGCATCTGTGTGGAACAAAGCACCATGCGATCGCACAATTTTACCCAGTTCTGCGATCGGCTGCACAGTCCCAACTTCACTTTGACCGTAAATTATAGAAACCAAAACTGTATTATGTCGCAACGCCGCCTTTAAATCCAAGGGATTAACTCTGCCTTTAATATCTACAGACAACCGCGTAACTTCCCAACCCCACATTTCTAGCAACCTTACTGTCTCAGAAATTGCGGAATGCTCAACGCTGGAGATAATTAGATGTTGAGGTACAGCATACAACCGAGCTACACCCATAATCGCCAAATTATCTGCCTCAGTGCCACCAGAGGTAAAAACGATCGATTCAGGGGTAGCGGCGTTAATTAAACCAGCAACTTGGACTCTGGCTTGTTCTACAACCGTTGCCGCCCGTTGTCCCCACTCATGTAAACTGGAAGGATTGCCCCACTGTTGAGTGAGGATTGTTTGCATAACTGCGATCGCTTCTTTTCGAGTCGGAGTAGTGGCGCTGTAATCTAGATAAATTTGCATATAACCGATAATGGTGAGAACACACGTTGGTGATAGACTGCGGATTTGTCAGGATATACAGTTTTTGTGGACAAATCCTGAAAAAAATATCTGTAATTTTACATCTAGCAGTGAATTTTTTCCTTGACTTGGAAACTTATTTCTCTACTTAATTCTGAATACAAAATTTTGGGAATGATAAATATATCTACTCCCAATCCACTTTTAACAGATTACAGTGCAACTTATCTCTAGACAAAGATATTTTTTATATATCTTTTTACTGATATTCTCCCTCGCTGGTTGTCAACGAGTCCAGTCCTACAATCAGCGTCCAGCACCTTTACCACAAGACCCGTTAATTCAAGCTTACTTTAACCATTCTGAGTCTTCAGAATACCAAGAAGCTTACCGTCAGCAAACTCGCCTTGGGGATGATTTAGAAAAACAGATTGCTGATACTATTACACAGGCTAAATCTACAGTAGATGTGGCGGTGCAAGAATTACGTTTACCCAAAGTTGCCCAAGCACTGGTTGATAGACAAAAAGCTGGGGTAAAAGTCAGGATAATTTTAGAAAATACCTATAGCCGACCTTGGAGTAGCTTAACATCTGCTGAAGTAGGTAAGTTAGATAAAAGAGAACAAGAACGCTACAATGAATTTCGCAAATTTATCGATATTAACCACGATAATCAACTCAGTCCAACCGAAATCAATCAAAGAGATGCTTTGATAATTTTGCAGAATGCCAAAATTCCCTGGTTAGACGATCGAGCTGATGGTTCGACGGGTAGCAGCTTAATGCATCATAAATTTGTGATTGTGGACAATCGCCTCGTAATTATCACTTCAGCTAATTTTACATTAAGTGATACTTCTGGTGATTTTACAAATTCTAGCAGTTTAGGCAATGCCAATAACTTATTGCAGATTGACAGCCCAGAATTAGCATCTTTATTTACAGAAGAATTTAACATTATGTGGGGTGACGGGCCGGGAGGTCAACCAGATAGTCAATTTGGTTTGAAAAAACCGATACGTTTACCTCAACAAATAACTTTGGGTAACACCAAAATTACTGTGCAATTTTCGCCTAATTCTCCAACTCAACCTTGGAGTAACAGTAGTAATGGTTTAATTGGTAAAACTTTAGATTCAGCAACTAAATCTATTGATATGGCATTATTTGTCTTTTCCGAACAGCCTCTTGCCAATATTTTAGAAAAACGCCATCAAGAAAATGTGCAAATTCGCGCTTTAATTGAACCACAATTTGCTTATCGTTCTTATAGCGAAGCCTTAGATATGATGGGGGTTGCTCTTAGTAACAAATGTAAATATGAAATTGACAATCATCCTTGGTCAAATCCAATTACTACCGTAGGTGTACCTGTATTACCCAAAGGCGATTTATTGCATCACAAATTTGGTGTTATTGATAGTCAAACAGTAATTACAGGCTCTCATAATTGGTCAGATGCTGCCAATAATGGTAACGATGAAACGCTTGTAGTGATTGAGAATCCGATAGTTGCTGCCCATTATGTGCGAGAATTTGCTCGTCTTTATGCCAAAGTTAAACCCGGCTTACCACCAGCAATTCAAGAAAAAATCAAATTAGAACAAACACGGTGTCCCCAGATAAAAAGTTCTTCATCAACTGAGTTAAAAGCGATTCCAAAAGTCAATATCAATACTGCAAGTTTAGAAGAATTAGCAACTCTCCCTGGCGTGGGTAAGAAGTTAGCACAGCGAATAATTATTAGTCGTCAGCAGCAAAAATTTACATCTTTACAAGACTTAGAACGAGTTCCAGGAGTGAGTGCTAGAACTTTACAAAAATGGAGCGATCGCGTTACTTGGTAGGGTAGCACAGTTGTGCTACCTACGAGAGTCTGTATTCTACTTAATTAAAAAGATGTAAGATTACACAAATGCGGTATTTAAATGCGATCGCTAGCTAGCTAAATCAACCAAACTGCGGAAATGCCCATTCTGAGAAAATCGTTCTGCTATTATTTGTTGATAAACCGCCTCATAGCCATCAGTCATGTGCTTAACACTGAAAACATTTTCGACATACTGACGACAGGCATAGCGGTCTAACTCTACGACGCGATCGATCGCACTGATGCACTCTTGAATATTATTGCAGAGGAAACCCGTCTTACCGTGGGAAATTACCTCTTCAGTAGACCCCAACTTCATCGCAATCACTGGCGTACCTGAAGCCATTGACTCTACCATCACCAATCCAAAGGGTTCCCGCCAAGTGATGGGGAACAGAGTTGCGACTGCACCTCCCATCAGGGCATTTTTTTGAGCGTGGTTAGCTTCACCCAAATACTCAATTTGCTCTCCGTCAATATGTGGTTTAATTTCCTTCTCAAAGTATTCCACATCAACGACATCAATCTTACCTGCCATTTTTAAATGCCAACCAGCTTCTTTGGCAATTTCTATGGCTAAATGCACTCCCTTTTCTGGAGACATCCGACCTAAAAATGCTAGGTAAGGAGGATCTTCTGGTTGGGAGTGAAACTCATAACTGCTAACATCAATCCCGTTGTAAACCGTTGCTATACAGTTCAACCCTAATCTCGGTTCTCGTTGTGCATTGGAAATATTGACGTAAGGTTGTTTTTTAGCAAAACTAAACATCTTTTCGTTGTCAGGGGTAAAAGTACCGTGCAACGTGTGAACTGTAGGAGTTTTTACTAGATTTGCATAAGGCAGTGCCCCATACCCGATATGGGAGTGAATAATATCAAACTCTTCTGCACGTTCATACACCGAAGCTAGATTTAGCATCTCGTAAATGCTGTAATCTTTGATTGTAGGATCGAGTCTGAGGGCACGGGGATGAACTGACGTTAGTTTTGCCAGACTAATAGAATCTCCCGATGCAAATAAAGTTACTTCGTGTCCGCGTCGGACTAATTCATCGGTCAGTAACCCCACTACTAACTCTACGCCACCATAAGCTGGAGGTGGAACTCTTTCCCACAGTGGAGCTAATTGAGCAATTCGCATCATAAACCTCCTAAAAATCAAACTTGAATTAGAAGTTTTTTATTTCTGTTCTTTGAGTGCTTGTAATTGATTCACTTGGCATCAATAAAGTAGCTTCAGATACTAAACTTCTTAACAATTCCTTTTAAATATTATGCTGCTATTTCTATATTTTTCATCTATCTTAGTACGGAAATTACCCACTCCTTAAGAGGTAAATACACTCTGTTTTATTATTTTTTGGTGATTTGTTGAAATTTTAAATATAGATTTTTTTATAACCAGGAATTTACTAAAATCGCCAAAATTCAAGTTAAATGCTGATAATAGGCAGAAAAACTCGGCTATTGCTTATCAATTATCTGATTTACAAATATTAATTAAAAAATAATTCATGTAGATACTCTTTGGGCGGCTTTCCGTACTTTCAATAATAATCTGTAGCCGCCCAAAGGGTAAAGTCGGTAGCTTGAAATCAGAAGCAGCAATTTTTCTTATAAGTTCTATCCAAGTTCTTAAAGGTAGCAATTAACTATTAGACATCTTCAGAAATTAAATATGCGTTATCCAGAACTCTTATAGAGACATAGCAGTGCTACGCGTCTTTTTCACCAGATGTCTAGGGCGAAAGTTTACCTACCTTATAACCAGTTGCTCAGAACAATTTATCTGATTAATTGAGATGCTATTGGATTCTCATTAGTCAAAAGGGAGAAAAGATAGTAGAACTATTGACTTATTACATAAAATATGATATTTTGTATTGCTATCTAAGAAAAATCATATATAAACGTGAATATCTCTCCATCTCTCAAAAAACCGCGTGTCTCATGGCAGGCGGTTTTCTCACTGCTGATATTTGTGTTCATGTACCTGCCCATACTGGTACTTGGCTTTTATAGCTTCAATCAGTCGCCCTACAGTGCAACTTGGCAAGGATTCACTCTCGATTGGTATCGTAAGTTGTTCAGTGACGATCGCATCTTATCGGCTTTGCAAAACAGTATGATAGTTGCAGGTTGTGCCGTTGCAATTTCCGCAGTGCTGGGAACCTTGATGGCGGTTGGGTTGGCGCGTTACGAATTTCCTGGTAAGAAATTGTATCGGGGTATTGCTTACCTACCATTGATTATTCCCGATATTGCGATCGCAGTGGCTACCCTAGTATGTCTAGCAGCCTTTGCAATACCTTTGAGTTTGTGGACGATAGTTGCAGCCCATGTGGTGTTTTGTCTGGCTTATGTCGGGCTTGTGGTTGCTTCCCGACTGACTAATTTAGATCCGCACTTAGAAGAAGCAGCACTAGATTTAGGTGCTACACCAACCCAAGCTTTCATCAAAGTATTGCTACCTCAATTAATGCCTGGAATTGTCGCTGGTTGTCTCTTAGCTTTTGTTCTTAGCTTAGATGACTTTCTCATTGCTAGTTTTACTGCTGGTAGCGGTTCTAACACCCTGCCAATGGAAATTTTTAGCCGGATTAGAAGCGGAGTTAAACCTGATATTAATGCTCTGAGTGTAATGTTAATTTTAGTATCTGCGATCGTTGCCCTTGTCGCTGAATTAATTCGCGCTTCTGGAGAGAATAAAACTTTTAAATAAGAGTCGCAATGGGGAATAAAAGTTATAGGTAGGTGATTTCGTTCTTCGTGAACTTTTTTAAATAGTAAACAACAGCTATATTAAAATTTAGAGTGCATTACGGCAAGCCTAACGCTCGAATATTATGGCAATATGCTACGCTTTTTGCTAACACAACGTCATAGTATATATAATTCAATAAATATAATTAATTCATCCTTATGCCCTCGTGTGAAAGATAGTTTTAAGCACATGAATAAACTTCCGTGTTCGCTTCTCTACATAACTGTTTTCAATTAGATAATATTGGGGCTAACTTTGGAGAAGATGCTATTTCCCCCTCATTATGCAAATCTGCCAAAATCCCAATTGCTCAAATCCATTTAACTCTGATAGCAATAGATTTTGCGTGAGTTGCGGACAAAGCAACTTTGGCAAACTTCTGAGAAACCGTTACCGTGTATTAAGACTCTTAGGTGAAGGTGGATTTAGTAGAACTTATGCTACAGAAGATGTAGACAGACTAAACGCCCCTTGCGTCATCAAGCAATTTTTCCCGCAGTTTCAGGGAACAGGACAACGCACTAAAGCCGCAGAATTTTTCAAAGAAGAGGCTTTTCGGTTGTATGAACTGGGAGAAAATCATACCCAAATTCCCAGATTACTAGCCTATTTTGAACAAGGGACTAGTTTGTATCTCGTACAAGAATTTATTCAAGGCAAAACTCTCTTACAAGAAGTTCAGCAACAAATTTATGGCGAACAACAAATTTGGGAACTTTTAGCCGATTTATTGCCAGTACTGCAATTCATTCATACTCATAATGTTATTCATCGAGATATCAAACCAGAAAATATCATCCGCCGTGCAAGTGATGAAAAACCTGTCTTAATTGACTTTGGTGGTGCTAAACAGGTAACACAAACCAGTATCGGAAGACAAGCTACGGTAATTTATACCCTTGGTTATGCCCCAACAGAACAAATGGCTGGATTTGCTTGTCACGGGAGTGATTTGTATGCTTTGGGTGTAACTTGTGTGCGTCTTTTAACTCAATGTTTGCCCTTGCAGGATGCTTCTGGACAGATTAATGACCCTATTTATGATGCCATGAATGCTAAATGGTTGTGGCGCGAACATTTACAGAAAAAAGGTATTACTATCAGCGACGAATTAGGAAAAATTTTAGATAAATTACTCAAACATCTACCGAGTGAAAGGTATCAAACAGCAGTAGAAGTCATCAACGATGTAAAGTTCGCCACATCGAACATTGAACCTGTTGCCTTAAAAATTGTTTCGATGCCTCAACCTATATTACCGCCGCCACCACAAAAAGTAATCGTCCCATTACCCCCATTAGAAACCTTTGAATTTGACGTAGTGACAGTAGACACAGGTGGCAGAGAAGTCAACCGCATGAGTGGTAATGCAAACTTCTTTGCTGAAGAATTAGGTAAGTCTGTCACATTAGAAATGGTATCGATTCCTGGTGGTACTTACATGATGGGTTCACCGGAATTTGAAGGAGATGCTGACGAACGTCCTCGACATCAAGTTACCGTTGAACCATTTTTTATGGGGAAATTTCCCATAACTCAAGCACAGTGGAGAGTAGTAGCAGCTTTACCCAAAGTCAAACAAGCTTTAAATCCCCATCCATCGAAATTCAAGGGTCTAGATAGACCGGTAGAAAATGTATCTTGGTATGAGGCTGTAGAATTCTGTCTCAGGTTATCAGAAAAAACTGGGCGCGACTATCGTTTACCGAGTGAAGCTGAATGGGAATATGCTTGTCGGGCTGGAACTACAACCTCATTCCACTTTGGCGAAACCATTACCTCTGAGTTAGTCAGCTGCACTATCGAACCAAAAAGCAAATTCCGTAAAGAAACAACAAATGTCGGTAGTTTTGAAGTCGCCAACGCCTTTGGATTGTACGATATGCACGGGTTAGTTTGGGAATGGTGTGCTGATTCGTGGCACAACAATTACAACGACGCACCCGTAGATGGAACAGCTTGGGAAGTTGGTGGCGATATAAATCGTCGCGTGCTACGCGGCGGTTCTTGGAGTTTTAGTGCAGAACTGTGTCGCAGTGCTAGCCGCAGCTGGAATGAGTCAGACGGTGGACTGAGGGTTTGTGGCTTTAGAGTAGTATTTTCTGTAGAGGAGATTATTTAGTAATGTAATACCAGGTTATATAAATTATGAACAACAGAATTGAAAAAGGTGACATAGTAGTTATAAATAAAAGTGGAAAACATTATCAGCAAGTGGGTGAAGTTGCTGAGGTAGATTACAATATTTTCTTTGTCAAAATAGTCTTAGTAAAGTTAGGTAATCAAGAAGAAGCCTTTGAAGAAAAAGATTTACAAGTACAAACTAAAAAGCCGAGTATGCAAGAAGTTATTACATCAATAGACAAAATTTTAGAACAAATCGATCGGATTCAGCACTTGCCGACACAAGAGAAAGTAGAGTTACCCAACCGTTTGAAATATCTGAAATTAGATATTCCTAAACTAGATAAGCAATTGATTCAAAAAAACTTCGACAGTATAGATAAAATACTCGCAGTAACAAGAGAAATAGAATCTTCAGGCAGCTTTTGGCAGGAAATAGATCCTAATTTGGAGAAAATAAGCTGGTGGATTAGAATAAGTCTGTGAACTAAAAAGTAAATCGGCGAGAATAAATCAGCTTTCTCTAGTTCTTAGCTAGAATCTGCAAATACCTAATTAGACTTATTGCATGAATCAATAAGCTTTCACCCTAAATCCCTCTCCCTAGCTTGAGAGAGAGATTTTGAAATTGGCTCCTAAATAATTGGCATTGGACATAATTAAACATAACTATATTTTTTTCTATTCTACCCTTAATGCTTTATGCCTTATACTTTACGCTTTATTCTGAATAGTAATTTTTATTGGTACCTATGTACTTAACTTTGTTTGTAAGGATTCAGGTCTAATATTGGGGAAGCAAAGAAGGGCGAGACAGACAATATCAATTAAATCAACAAATGCTTCGCCAATCGTTTGGTTGTGAAGACCTGGAAGCTGAATTAAGTTTTTGAAGTGACGACGTAGATGAGCCAAACATTTTTGCTGGGTTACAGCTTGATAGCCATTGTAAACGCTAAAATTATCCTACGGAAACGCCTAATGGCAAACTGGATCTCTGCGTGAAAACAAAAATTATTTTACTCACTAGGCAAAATCAATCACTCCCACCAGTTTTACAGTAGTTTTCATGTATTTGAACCACACTTATCGTAGAGGCACAAGGTCTTGCGCTCCTACTTCTATCACCGGATTTAGATGTCTTAAAAAATATCACATTCCTCCAACAATTTAATTAAGGAGTTATGTAAAAATAACTTGAACAATTAAGTGCCTACTTTGGGTTTTATAATATAGTTCCACTCACCATGAAAATAATTTCGTTCGATTGCAATAGTATCAAGCTCTTGGTCTGTAACTTTGAT
>JADEXV010000145.1 GCA_015206945.1 Nostocales cyanobacterium LEGE 12452
GCGCTGGACTCCAAGGTTTAATCGAATCGCAAAACTGGACAGACGACGAAGATTTAGCCCGCGCCTACATTAACTGGCGTTCTTACGCCTACTCTTCGGGAAACTTGGCAGGGGAGCAGGGGGGCAGGGGAGCAGAGGGGCAGGGGAGCAGAGGGACAGAAATTCTTCCTAATTCCCAGTCCCCAATGCCCAATACCGAAGCTTTCGAGCAACGCTTGTCTCAAATGCAAATTGTCCTGCACAATCAAGATAACCGCGAACACGATCTACTCGATTCTGATGATTATTACCAATTTCAGGGTGGCTTAACAGCAGCGGTGCGTTCTCTACAGGGAAAAAATCCCCAAACTTACTTTGGAGATAATTCTATACCCGCCCAACCACGCGTTCGTCAACTGAAAGAAGAAATTGCACGAGTGTATCGTTCTCGCGTAGTTAATCCCAAATGGATTGCAGGAGTAATGCGCCACGGATACAAGGGAGCCTTTGAAATGGCGGCGACGGTAGATTATCTATTTGCTTACGATGCAACCGCAAAATGTGCTGAAGATTACATGTATCAAGGCATAGTAGATGCTTATTTACTCGATCCAGTTGTTGTAGAATTTATTCAGCAAAAGAACCCTTACGCACTGCGTGATATTGCTGAAAAATTATTAGAAGCACACAAGCGCAATTTATGGGAGGATGTAAATATAGGAACATTAGAAGCTTTGAGGAACCTAGTACATCAAGCTGAAGCAGTTATCGAAGAAAAATCAATGGTGTAGGAAACAAATATGGAAAATCTTGCGTATTTGCACCTAGCTTCCGCCTACGAAGACAGCACACCCAGTGAATTGGTCTCCCTCAGTTCCTTGTTTAAGGACGCAGCTGCACCAGACTGGAAAAGGCTTTCGGGTAGGGCTTGGAAGTATATGTTGCCCCTTGCTCTGTCTTTATCTATTCTTGGCGCTGTCAGCAGCGTCATGGCACTAGAAAAAGGCGATCAAGGCCCTTCTGTCAGAAATCTACAACAAAAGTTGAGAACAGCAGGTTTTTACCAATCTTCTGTTACCCAAGTATATGACGCATCCACACAAGAAGCTGTGCGGCGCTTCCAAAAGGCCGCTGGCTTACCAGTGGACGGCATTGTTGGAGCAAGCACCCTGCAAAAATTAGAAAGTTGGCAGGCCAAAAAGTCCACAACTAGGACTACACAAGCTCAAAGAACCACTGCTGTAAGCGCACAAGCCAAAAAGTCCAGCATTAGTAGTTCAGCCACTAGCCAACGCCGCAATCCTAACTACCTCGCTAAAGGGGATGAAGGTGAAGATGTCAGGGCTTTGCAAGAACGGTTAAGAGTCGCAGGCTTTTATTACGGAAACGCCACAGGCATATTTGGCCCAATTACCGAAGAAGCTGTCAAGCGGTTCCAAGATTCTTACAAATTAAGCGTTGATGGAGTTGTTGGCCCAGCAACATTAAGTAAATTGCCAGGAACTGGCATCGGTGATGGAGAAGAGGCTCCCAAAAAGGTAGTCAATCGAGACAAACTTCGTGTAGGCGATCGCGGTGAGCCAGTTAGAATTGTTCAAGAACAATTGATCCAGGCAGGATATTTAGAGGGAGAGCCAAATGGCTACTATGGCCCCTATACTGCCGATGCTGTACGCCGATTTCAGGCAGCTAATTTCTTAGCAGCAAGTGGTGTTGCTGGCCCAACTACGCGAGCTAAGTTATACAGCTCAGTTAATACTGCTAGCAAAAGCGAATTTAATACCTTAGAAATTCAAACCCGACTACGGGAGCGAGGTTTTTATAAAGGCAAGCTCAATGGTGTGATGGCAGATGACACCAAAAAAGCGATTAAACAAGCCCAAGAATTCTACGGGATTAGTCTTAAGGATCTTAAGAGCGGACGCTTTTAACATCCGCTTTGGTGTCGTTAGTATCAGTTCCCAACTGGTTGCTTGCCTCCAGTAACAGCAAATTACGAACTGCTCAGATTCCATTTATTTGGTTAATTTGAGTAGTTTCGTCTTATTTATCCACCCAAGCGCTAAAGCGGCATCAGCGCCCGTTGGCACTTGGGGCACACTGCATGGATGGTCATTTGACAATCTAAGAGGTGAAAACCTTCTTTTTGAGCGGTTTTTGACCCAATTTTTAAAATTGAATCATTTTTAAACTCAATAGTTGAGTTGCATCGAACACAAATTAAGTGATGGTGATGGTGCGGATAGGGCTGGTTGATCTCATAATGTTTATGTCCCTCGCCCAATTCTAGTTCCCGTAAAATTCCCATCCTTGCCATCAACTTCAAAGTGCGATAAATAGTTGACAGACTGATCCCTTCACCATCAGTTTCGAGCCGATGATAAAGATCCTCCGCACTCAGATGTTCACCTTGCGGAAGTTCTTGAAAAATGTGTAAAATTGTTTCGCGCTGGGGAGTTAATCGCCAGCCTCGTTCGTTCAGTTCTGCCTTGAGTGAAGTAGTTGTGTAGACAGTCATACTAATAGTTCTCAACAAAGCTTGTTAGTTGAGAATATAACAAATCTTGGGAGCAATTTGCAACAATCATTGCCTATTGAGAATTCTTACTAAATATTTAAGAACAATTCATCAAATCTTGAGCAAAATTCAAATAATAAGCTGTAGTACATTTAATTTGTATACAGCTAATAATTAGGATACTTGTAACGATTGCATCCCTTGACTTTGGATTTTGCATAAGTTAAATTTGAATTCTTAGTTGCTCCCCACCTTCATGATATCTGAGCAAAGATTGGGGAAAACTTTTATACAGCTTAATGCCAATTATTTGCTGTAAGCCTATAAAAGGCTTTTGACCTGGGAATAAAATTAGCATTTTGTCCTTAGTCATTTGTCAAGTGCAGTTTTCTAATGACAAATGACTAATGACAAATGACTAACTTAGAGACTCCAAATAGTCGCGGATGAGGTTGCGGCGCTTGGGTTGACGTAGCTTTTGCAAAGCCTTGGATTCAATTTGGCGGACTCGTTCGCGCGACAAGTCAAGAGCGCGGCCAATTTCTGCTAAAGAATAAGGATGACCATCTGCCAAACCAAACCGCATCAGAATTACATCGCGCTCCCGGCTAGTTAAATCTGACAGAAGATGATGCAAATCTCTTTGTAAAGATTCTCGCATTAACATCTCTTCTGGAGTTACACTGTCGGTTTCGAGTAATTCGCCTAACTCAGTGTCTTTATCTTTTCCTACCTTGGTTTCTAAAGAAACTGAGCGAGGAACCCGCAACAAAACTTCTCGTACTTGGGTGGGTGTCATCTCTAACTCAGTTGCTAAATCTTCTAGAGTTGGAGTGCGACCTTTTTCTTGAGCAATTTTGCGTTGAGCCTTTTTGATTTTGTTTAACTTTTCGGTGATGTGAACCGGTAGGCGAATCGTGCGACTAGAAGTAGCGATCGCCCGTGTAATACCCTGACGAATCCACCAGTAAGCATAAGTACTAAAGCGATAACCCTTAGTTGGGTCAAATTTTTCTACAGCCCGCTCCAAACCTAATGTACCTTCTTGGACTAAATCCAACAATTCCAAACCGCGATTTTGATACTTCTTAGCAACAGACACAACTAAGCGAAGATTCGCCTTAATCATGTGTTCTTTTGCTTGGAGTCCTTGGGACTGAACTTGCTCCAACTCTTCTACAGTCAACTTGGCGATTTCAGCCCAGCGACGTTTGCCATTTGCCAAAGTTGGCCTAAGATCGGATAAGATTATGTCAGCAGTGGCAGCCCATCTTTCCAAAGACGGGCGATGTCCTAGTTCCGAGGTTAGACGTTCTTGAACTTCAACTAACCGAAGATAAGGCGTAATCACTTCATCTCCTTCCTTGGCGGCCTTAGCAAGTACTATCCGCATCCGCAAGTAGCGTTGGACTTTTTGAGCTTCTGAAACCTCTTCATCGCGCCCCAACAAGCGAACCCGACCAATTTCTTGAAGATATAGACGTACTAGGTCTGTACTCCGACGGTTGGTGCTAGCAGCAGCAAAGTTAGCATTGTCAACAGAAGCTAGCTCTAGCTCCTGTAAATCATCTACCGATAACTCACTGTCATCAACCGTGAGATCCGAGTCCAAAGCCTGGCTAGACTTTTTGGTGTTGTAGGGGGCGTCTGCATAAAAAGATGTTGCTGGCATAAAGATCGTCTCAATGGCTCCAGGTAACAATAGATTTCGGTCAGCTTAGATTACGGTCAGCTATTCAACTGTTGCTATTGTTCCCGCGATTAACGATGAACTAACATGGTTGAACGTTCCCTTACAATTTTTTTAGAAATTAACTGTAAGGGTTTTATTGGATACAGGATTACTGAACTTAATCGGCTGCTAAACTTTTGATTAAACCAATAGCTATTTAAATCCACAGCTAGGTTTGCAATATTTCAACTACTTAGTTAATATTTCAACCTTGATGGTTTTGTGATAGTAACTTTTGTAACACAGTATAAACATCCTTTAGTGAATGTCATCTTTATAATTGGCATAGTCACATTTACATCGCTGCAAAAGTAATATCCTGACGATTTACCAATTTTTTCTCAGGATTATTCAGGTATAAGTAGAACTAATAGATATCGGAGAAGTGATTAGCATTAACGGCAAAAATTCTCTCGACACGGAGATAGGAGATGCGATAAATTATCAAATACCCTCTCCGTGTCCCTGCGTCGTCTTGTATGTCAGTCTTGACGTGCCAATTTCAAATTGACAGACCACTAACTAGTAGTCCATCAAGAGCTAAGGAAAGCCTGGTATGTAGTAAGCACTTCAGTGCTTAATATAAGGACTAAAGTCCTTACTACGAACTTATTTAGCCAGCAAGCTGATTTGACAGACTACTAACTAGTAGTTGTACTCTGGCTTGATATCTCGCAACATCAGTTCATCAAGTGCTTGTCTGGGTGTGATTTCGCCTTGAAGTAACCGATAAACTTGCTCAGTAATTGGGACTGCAATGTTTTCTTGCTTGGCTCGTTGCATTAAAACTCGGCAAGTGTTTACTCCTTCAGCAGTTCCTTGTAAATTTGCGAGAGTTTCTGTAAGTGACTTACCACCAGCTAGCTGATAGCCGACTTGGTAATTGCGACTTAAAGGACTGTTACACGTTGCTAACAAATCTCCTAGACCCGATAAACCATAAAATGTTTCCGTCTTTGCACCCCAGTTGTTGCCGATACGAACCATTTCTGTAAGTCCACGGGTAACTAAAGCAGCTTTGGCATTGGTTCCCAGTTGTAAACCATCGCACACACCAGCTGCGATCGCAATCACATTTTTCAGTGTTCCCCCCAGTTCCACGCCCAAGGGATCGGGATTGGTATATACCCGGAAGCGATAAGAAGAAAATACTAACTGCACTACTTCCGCAGCCGTGGGGATGTTACTGGCTACCACGCTGGCTGCTGGTAATTCCATTTGAATTTCTTTTGACAAATTAGGTCCAGACAAAACAACCACCGCATGGTTAGGAAATATTGTTTGCCAAATTTGTGAAGGTGTGCAGGTAGTTTGGGGATCTAAGCCTTTCGTCGCCGTCACAAAAATTGTCTCTGGAGAAAGGGGGAAAGACTGGACTTGGGAAGCAACATCTCTCACACCAATCATTGAGATAGCGGACAGGACTATTTGGACATCTTTTAAAACTGCTTGAAGACTTTGGGAACCTTGACGCGACCACACGCGCACCTGATGACCATTTGCAGCGGCGAGATTTGCTAGAGATGCACCCCAAGCACCTGCACCAAGAATTGCAACGGAAAGGTTTGTGTTGGAGTACATCTGCTCACTCATAATTCCTAATTCCTAACTCCTAACTTTTAAGCGTGGGTAACGTTCCATCAATTCTCTAACTTGTTCTGCATGATATGAACTTCTTGTCAATGGTGAAGAAACAACTTGTAAAAATCCGATTTCTTCACCGAATGCCTTCCAGTCAGCAAATTGTTCTGGATTGACAAATTCGTTTACCTGCAAATGTTTTTGACTGGGTTGGAGATATTGCCCAATGGTCAAAATATCGCAATCGACAGTTCGCAAGTCTTGCATGACTTGGCGAATTTCGGCATCAGTTTCACCAAGTCCAACCATGATGCCGGATTTGGTGTATGTGCTAGGAGAAAGTTGGCGAGTGCGCTGCAATAATTCTAATGTGCGATCGTAATTTCCTTGGGGACGCACCCGGCGATATAGGCGTGGAACAGTTTCGGTATTGTGGTTTAATACCTCTGGCGCAGCTTGTAGAATTAACTCCAAAGCATTCCAATTACCGCATAAGTCAGGAATTAGCACCTCAATTGTGGTGTTGGGTGAAACAGAGTTAACTGCATCAATACACGCCATAAACTGAGATGCACCACCATCAAGCAAGTCATCTCGGTTTACAGAAGTGATGACTACATGATTAAGGTTCAGGCGGCGAACAGCTTCCGCTAGTCGTGTAGGTTCTGTAGGGTCTAGTGGTTTGGGTTTTTTCTCAAAATCAATATCGCAGTAGGGACAAGCGCGTGTACAAGCCGGGCCCATAATCAAAAACGTAGCAGTCCCAGCGTTGAAGCATTCACCAATATTCGGACAGGACGCTTCCTCGCAAACTGTATTGAGGGCTAAATCCCGCAAAATTTCTTTAACGTTACCGATGCGTTCACGCTGAGGTGCTTTCACCCGCAACCAGTCTGGTTTTACAGTCACAATCCGCTTTTACCACTAGAGTTATACAAATTTAATCCTAGCAAGCAAAGTCTTTGATGAAGCGATCGTATTTAGATGTAATTCTGCTATTTGGTACAGGTTGTGATATTCTTAATTTACAATGCCATTTTTATGACGGGATGTGGCGCAGCTTGGTAGCGCACTTCGTTCGGGACGAAGGGGCCGCTGGTTCGAATCCAGTCATCCCGATTCGCTTGTAGATCGACAAATTATTTGTCAAATGCTCTCCTATAAACTTAAATATAGCTGACTTTCTTTGAGTTTAAGCAGTACTGCCCAAAGTCGTGTACTTAAAGGTTTCAATCCCTAATAGGGATTTTAGTGGATTGCGATGTCAGCACGATATTCATGCCATTTTGCCTCTTCCGTCACCGTTTCAATCCCTAATAGGGATTTTAGTTGATTGCGATCGTGTTGAAAAGTTACAATACCTTCTTTACCTCTGTTTCAATCCCTAATAGGGATTTTAGTTGATTGCGATTATTTACCTTGCCTATCGTCATAGGTAGTCTGTTTCAATCCCTAATAGGGATTTTAGTTGATTGCGATTTGAAGTGTTCGCAGATGTCAACCCCATTGTAAGGCGTTTCAATCCCTAATAGGGATTTTAGTTGATTGCGATGTGGCAAACCATCGTCTTATGCGGGGCTTCAACTCGTTTCAATCCCTAATAGGGATTTTAGTTGATTGCGATCCTCGTCGTTCTGTGCTGGGATAAGCATCTTTAACGTTTCAATCCCTAATAGGGATTTTAGTTGATTGCGATCTCAAAGGCTTACTTTTATCTTGAGTTTCATCCAGTTTCAATCCCTAATAGGGATTTTAGTTGATTGCGATTTGATAATATCCAATGGTGCTTGAGTTACCATTTGGTTTCAATCCCTAATAGGGATTTTAGTTGATTGCGATCGCAAGCTTCTGAAAGCTATGTGTTATTTGGTTTTCAAGGTTCAATAGCGCGAATGCGAAAATCATAACATAAGGACTGGCAATTGTGATAACTGTAAATAGCTGAAAGTCAGTTTATATAAGGTGCGTGGATGGTTTCAAGATGCTAAAGCCTCAAATCCTTGCAGCTACGACAATCTAGCCATTTTTGTAGTTCCCCCTTCACCAACACCCACCCATTCGCATACTTTGCAAAAAAACTAGTCTGATTACTTAAAATTTTTCCTTAGCAGCTAACATGTGTAAAATCTTTTCTACATGATCCAACTCTCCAACGATGCGCCGAATTGGGTGAGGCCAAACCTTGACAAGGGTAGGAGTTGCAGAAACCTGATTTAGTTCTGCTTGTTCTGGATGACTTAAAACATCAATTACTTTCAGAGTATAAGGATGTCCGAGCGATCGCTCTAACAATTCGTGTAAATTTTGCAGAATGCGTTCAGTAGAACTGCTATGTCCGGCAACAAACAAGCGGAGAACATAGCCTTGTGTGATGGCTTCTTTTTTTTGTATTATTACTGGTTGGTGATATTTTGGTACAGGTTCAGAAAGGTCTAGACGGACAATTAAATCGTGATCCTCCCAAAGCTTCCCAAATGAGGAACGATAGCTTGTTAAGACCATGCGATCGCACAATCCCTCTTGCCAAGGAGCTGCTTGCCATACTAATTCCCCTGTGCCAAAAACAGCATTAAGCAAAGTTTGGTGTCTAATTACAGCCGGATAAGCTTCAGCAAAAGTACGGACTTGTTGAGTACGCGGATCTAACCAATTGTCAATAGTTGCAGTATAACAAGGCACTAGAAAGTGTGGTGGCTCTGGTAAATCCAGGATTTCTTGCAAAGCCGAGCATAAATGCAAATGCCATCGACCTTGCTTGCTAGGGTCGATGCAGTAAATTAAATCTCCTCCAGGCGTAAATAGCGCAATGCCTTTAAATAGCTGGGGTGTAGATAGTTTATTTGTAGTTAAGTTATTCATAGAGGTTAGGTTAGGGAACTAAAAGTAAAAATTCTCTCTTTTACCTTTTACCTTAGCTATAACCTCAACCAGGATTGCAAAAATATTTGCGATTAGGTACTGGAAGATGAGGGAGTGGGGGGAGCAGAGGAGACAAGGGGGACAAGTCTCTCTTATCTCCCCCCTCTTCCTTGTCTACCTTGTCTCTTCTCCATGCCCAATGCCCAATGCGCAATCCCCAATACCAATCCTAAACTCGACCTCGGAGAAACTGCGCCATTTCGTTAGGAGTTGGTGACATTTCCAAAGCAGTTTCTTCAGTGATGCGTCCGTCTTGATAGAGATTGAGCAACGACTGATTCATCGTAATCATGCCATCAAAGCCAGCTTGTTTCATCAGTTCGCCAATTTCATCATACTTACCGTCTTTGATCCATTCTTTAATCGCCTCAGTATTGATCAGCACATCGTGGAAAGCAGCCCGCTTACCGTCAGTTGTGCGACACAAACCTTGAGCAATTACTGCCACTAAAGACTCAGAAATTGCCACCCGCATTGCATCCTGCTCATCACCAGAATAGAGGTTGAGAATCCGCTCAATGGTTTTGACTGCACTATTGGTATGCAGGGTTCCCATGACTAAGTGACCAGTCTGAGCGGCTTTTAGGGCGGTATTAACTGTTTCCTTATCCCGCATTTCCCCCACCAGAATCAAATCTGGGTCTTCCCGCAAAGCTGCTTTCAAAGCGTTGTCAAATTTCCGGGTATGCATTCCCACTTCCCGTTGTTTCACCAACGACTTACGGCTTTGATGGATAAATTCTATCGGATCTTCAATGGTGATGATGTGCTTTGCCATCTCCTTATTGATGTAGTCAACCATCGCTGCCATTGTGGTGGACTTACCAGAACCAGTGGGCCCCGTTACCAAAATTAAACCTTTGTGGTGATGACAAATATCCCGAAAAATTGGGGGTAAATTCAACTGTTCCATAGTTAAGATTTTCAGAGGAATCAACCGCAAAACCATTGCAGGCCCTTTGAGGGAGCCAAAAACATTAATCCGCACGCGAGCAAAGTCATACTGAGTTGCTCCGTCAAATTCTAAGTGTTCTTCATAGCGCTGAATTTCCCCCTCACTCATCACCTCCCGCAACCAACTCATAAAAGCTTCTTTATCTGTTGCTGGATAATCCATTGATTGAATTTCTCCTCGACTGCGGAAGCGGGGTACTTCACCTACACCCAAGTGCAAGTCAGAATATCCCTGGTCGTAAGCTTCCCTGATTAACTTCTCTAAAGTGGGCCCTTCACTGCTGTTTTGAGGGCGAACTGAATTAGGTATTGGTGGTGGACTACCCGGACGATGACCTGAAACAGGCGGATTAGTGCCCCTATCCATTGACATATCGAGTGTTTGTGTCATTTGCCGCTGCGTACTAAAGGTTGGCGTTGGCGGTGGAGGCGGCGGCATTGGTGGCAAATTACGTGTGGCAGCAGAGTTAGAATTTAATGGAGACTGTGATTCTGTCATATATCTTCACATGTGGCAGTTAATAAAGTTGAATTAACGAGAAGTAAAGTCATTTGCTTTGATGACTTTTAGAGAATGCTTGTCTGCAAGCCTTAGCGGTGATAAAAGGCGATTGAAACTCTAGAACCACGGTCAATCTATTTCATCCACCTCAATTGGTATCTTTTATTTACTAAGATTTCACTACTCAGAATATTTAGATAGATTATTTAACCTATCTAAACTGGTTTAACACACGTAAGGACTTAAAAGACCTCAGCAAATATACATGGATTGAAAAGTATTTTTTAATGCTTTTGTTTTAAAGTAAATATTCTCATGACTTAGATGAGAAATTTATCCCAGGTATGGGCATGAATTGCCAGCAATTAACAGTACAAATACTAGGCAGTTCATTTATTCAGCCTGTCTAGGAATTATGAGAAAGATTACTAATTTTTATAAGAAATGTTAAGTTGAGTAGGAGCAAGATGGTGGGGATCGAGGTTAAAAGCTCATACCTTTTAGGTTCTATACCTGAAGGTAGATGCAGTAAACAACTTTTTTTAATAGATATAGACTTGGATTTATATCCATAATTACAAAAAACTAACTGTGAACTTTAGTAAACAAATGCTCATTTTTCCAATTAGTTTTTATATACTGGATTTCACTGAAACAATTCAGTTTACTCGCGAAAAGCGAGAAATTACTGAAATTAAAATTTGTTGTGTATTTTTGGGAGGAAAAGTCATGGTTTCTGCTCAAAGCTCTAATCAAGGAAAGACCTACTCCTTGTTGATGATTAAAAGCTTTTTAATATGGACTTTTACATTAGCAGTATGTTTGTTGGTTGTGGGTTTTCCACTAGTTGTCTTAATGGCTACGGTCGGATGTCTGTTATCGATTATTTTGCAATCTGTGATGCCTGTTAGTGCGGTTTTGCTTGTAGCAGGCGCTCTAATAATGTTTAATGTCATGGCAGTTGTATTGGCTGCGGGTGTGCTAACTGTTAAGGGAGTTCATCCTAGTGAAGTTAAATGGTTAAGCTGGCTGCATGGAGAGGCAGACCAAATGCAGGCTACTGTTTACGCTGCTTGCCCTCTAACTTGTGAAATTAAATAGTTATTACAGGTTAATAAGACAAACAGTGCGTCTGCCCGGTTAAGCCGGGTTTTTTCATGGTTTTTATAATTTAAACTTTTAAATAGTTATTACAGGTTAATTAGACAAACAATGCATTTGCCCGGTTAAGCGGATTTTTTTATATCTTGTGTGATTTATCTATTAATATTTATGATTTATGTAAGGATTAACTGCCGACTATTGACCATAGAGCATTGACTATAGACGATTAACTATAGATGGCAAATTACAGATGACTAATGACTAATCAAAAACGCGTTTGCATTATCTTAGGTACTCGCCCCGAAGCGATTAAACTCGCTCCAGTGATTCAGGTTTTCCAGAAGTCTTCAAAATTTCAGTTGCAAGTAATTCTAACTGGACAGCATCGGGAGATGGTTGAGCAAGTTATGCAACTGTTTAATATTAAGGCAGATTATAACTTGGAAATTATGCAGGTTCAGCAATCTCTAAATGATATTACTTGCCGTAGTTTACAAGGATTAGAAGCATTATTTAAGGCGGAAAAGCCAGATTTCGTAATTGTGCAGGGAGATACTACCACTGCTTTTGCCGCAGCTTTGGCAGCTTTTTATCAAAAAATCCCTGTTGGTCATGTAGAAGCAGGGTTAAGAACTGATGATATCTTCAATCCTTACCCAGAAGAAGCTAATCGGCGGTTAATTTCTCAAATTACTCAGCTGCACTTTGCGCCGACTCCTTGGGCTGTGGAAAATTTGCATCGTTCTGGTGTTTTGGGTGAAATTCACATGACGGGCAACACCGTAATTGATGCATTGTTAAATGTTGCTGCAACCCAAGTAGTTTGCGATGTCCCAGGCTTAAACTGGGAATCATATCGGGTTTTGTTAGCAACAGTTCATCGTCGGGAGAATTGGGGAGAACCTCTGTTAGCGATCGCTCAGGGCTTTTTACAAATCTTAGACAAGTTTCCTGATACAGCTTTGCTCTTACCATTGCACCGCAATCCGACAGTGCGAGTTCCGTTGCAAGAACTTTTAGGGAATCATCCCCGAATTTTCTTGACAGATCCTCTAGATTATGGGGAATTGGTGGCAGCAATTGGGCGATCGCATCTTTTGCTTACTGACTCTGGTGGCTTGCAAGAAGAAGCCCCCAGCTTGGGAAAACCAGTACTAGTTTTGAGAGATACTACCGAAAGACCAGAGGCTGTTGTAGCTGGTACAGCTAAACTTGTCGGCACTACGACTGAGAACATTGTTGCAGCCGCTGCTGAGTTACTCAGTGACTCAGATGCTTATGAAGCGATGGCAAACGCAATCAATCCCTTTGGGGATGGTCATGCAGCAGAGCGCATTTTGCAGATTGTCCAAAATTACATTCATGGGTAAGGAAGTTCGTAGTAAGGACTTTAGTCCTTATTTCTCAAGCACTAAAGTCCTTACTACAAACCCTCAAAACTAGTTTGACAATATTTACCAAACCACGAAATTTTCCAAGAGTGGGTTCTGGTTAAATACCCAAAGCTGCTCTAGTTTCGGGGCCGACTACACCATCTACAAGTAGACCTTTACTTTGCTGAAAGCTTCGGACTCGGCTAACAGTTTCTTGACCGTAAATTCCATCAATTCTAAGATTACCTAAAGCTGTTTGCAAGTCTCTGACGAGCTGACCTTTAGAACCAGGGGTAAGAATCACTGTACCGCCAACACCACCAGGTCTAGTCACAGGACGATTATTAGGTCTATCACCAATCCATCGCGCAAAAACGTATCTACCTGTAGAAAGTCTGGCAAAACCGTTTTCATATCTTTCAATGGCTGGAAGTGTTGCGCCATTTGGTACACAGTCCACATACGAGTAGTTGCTGCTTGGGCCGGTACGGACACGTAAACAACTGCCATTAGTCTTTACATAGGCAGCCGAACTCACTTGAATTTGAGTTACAGCAGCAAATAATACACCAACACCAGCTAAAGCTAACCAAGCCGAAGATTTCAGCAGTTTTTTCCAATTGAATTGAGGTTGAGGAAGATGATTCTTAGTGTTTCCAGATGCCTCTTCTTGAGCAATAAACATCTGGGAATAAGCAAGATATTCCATAATGCACTCCTTGATATGAAAAAATGAGTCCTCGCAGAGAATTACTTGGTCTTTCTCTGTATTTATTCTTAGTATATTTTATATCACTGTATTTCAAAAGTTTTTTATTGCTAGCGAAATTAATAAAAAATAAAATTAGTCAAAAGATTTCTGAAAAAATGCGATGTCTACAACGGTTTAGTTCGTCGTAGACATCGCATTTTGAAAATAAATAAAATTTAGTTAAAGCTTTTTTACTTAATTGCTTGTCCCTGGTTGCATCTAAATATGACAAACGTATTGTCTTATTCCAACTAAACTAGCAACCATAGAAGTTAACTCGTCTAAGTCTATCGGCTTGCATTGGTATATATCATAACCTGCTATTAATGCACGTTTATGATCGTCCTCGAAAGTCGATGCCGTTAGAGCGATCGCTGGAATCTTTCTACCCCGTTTTGCTTCCAAATTTTTGACCTTCGAGAGTAGTGAGTAGCCATCTTCATCGGGTAAGCAAATGTCACTAATTAGTATGTCTGGTTTAAAAGATGACATTCTTTTTAGAGCCTCGTCTGCTGAAGCAGCTGCAATCACTTCTGCTCCTTCTAATTCAAAAAGGAAGGTAAGTAATATTCTCGTATCACTATCGTCATCAACAACGAGCAATCGCAGACCTTGAAAAGACATTGATTGATTAGACATTTTTCTTACCGCCCTATAGCTCAAAGAATTTAAGTAGCGATCGCAGCAAGTACTACTTACTTTGACGCTATTTGATGCATACTTTATTAAATCTTAAAGGAACCAATTAGCAGGCGTCTGTCCGGTTTCAGACATAGTAATTTAAAATAATTCATTGGCGATGTCTACGATGGTCACTGAGCTTGTCGTTCGCGGAGCGTCTCGTAGAGAAGTGCGGGCTACGCCTACGCGTCTGGGCTAATTTCCCAGCAACCGAGTAAATTCTTTTTGGATGACTCGATAACACTCGCAGGAAGTTGCTTCCAAATCCTCTCGGTTTAGAATGCTAATTTGACCGCGTTGGTAGCGAATCATTCCGGCTCGGCTGAGGGTGCTAGCAGCTACTGTCACACCAGAGCGTCGTACACCCAGCATCTGGGCGATAAATTCTTGCGTGAGCGGAAAATCATCTGATTCAAAACGGTCAGAGACTGTGAGCAGCCAACGAGCTAGCCGTTCTTCTAGTGTATGAAGACGGTTGCACGCACATGATTGTGTTAGTTCGGTATATACAGCTCGTACATAGCGCAGCAGCAGCTTTTGAATAGCTCCGCCCCGATTGAACTCGGTTTTAAAGACATCTGCATCCATCTGCATTCCAGCGCCCGCAACTTGGATAAACGCTTTTGTAGTTGTTGTCTTGCCTCCTAAAATTACTGGGATACCCACCATACCTTCATTGCTCACTATTCCAACTTCCACTGTCGAAACATCTTCCATAACAGTGACTATAGAAACCACTGCGTTTTGGGGAAAATACACGTGTGTGATGGGTTCTCCTGGTTCGTAAAGAACTTGGCGAGTGGGAAGCGAAACTAACTTTAGGTGCGGAACAAGACGCTCATAATCACTGGTTGGCAAAGCCGCAAGTAACCGATTTACTTGCGGCTTAATTATGTTGTCGCTCACTGAACATTAAAAGAGAAATCTGCTCAAAATACTTTAGATCAAGTTACTTTTGCCAGTCTGTTCGGTTTCGCACACATAACTCAAAAAAATTTTCTGGCTCGGTTACTGGGCATGAAGCCCAGTAACCGAGCAAATTCCTTTTGGATAACTTGATAACACTCACAGGAAGTTGCTTCCAAATCCTCTCGGTTCAGGATGCTAATATGACCGCGTTGGTAGGCAATCATTCCGGCTCGGCTGAGGGTGCTAGCTGCTACTGTCACGCCAGAACGACGTACACCTAGCATCTGGGAGATAAATTCGTGCGTCAGTGGAAAATCTTCTGATTCCAGACGGTCAGAGACTGTCAGTAGCCAGCGAGCCAGCCGTTCTTCGAGTGTATGGAGACGGTTACAGGCAGCTCCTTGCGCCAGTTCAGAGTATACAGCTTGTACATAGCGCAGCAGCACGTTTTGAATAGCTCCGCCCCGATTGAACTCGGCTCTCAATACATCTGCATTGATCTGCATACCAGCGCCCGCAATCTGCACAAACGCTGTTGTAGTTGTGGTGTTGTCTCCTAAAATTACCGGGATACCCACCATGCCTTCATTGCTTACTATCCCAACTTCCGCCGTTGAGCCATCTTCCATAGTGGTGACTATAGAAACCATTGCTTTATCAGGAAAATATACCTGTGTGATGGGTTCGGCTGCTTCGTAAAGGATTTGCTGAACTTGGAGCGGAACAAGCTTTAGATAGGGGAAAAGACGCTGATAATCACTATCTGGCAAAGCTGCAAGTAGCTTATTTGGCCGTTGCTGAAAAAGGTTTTTATCTAATGACATTAGAAGTCACTCTCCTTAAGGTAGGTGACTTTAGAAAAGCCAACTCAGGGCACAAGGAAAGGATTAAGGTTCTGATCCTAATGTCAAAAGGTGTATTCCTAAAGAAAAACGGGGACAATCTAGAAAATCTTAAATGAACACATTTCTTCAAGTCTGTGCGGTGTCGTACATAGAGGCTCAAAAAAATTATTTTTTCCGTTTATTGGGCAATAAGCCCAATAAACGGACATATTCATCTTCTATAATCTGATAACATTCGCAAGAGGTTTTTTCTAAAGCCTGTCGATTTAGGATATTAATCTGACCTCGGTGGTAGGTGATAATTCCGGCTTCGCTCAGGATGTTCGCTGCTTCAGTGACACCAGCGCGACGTACACCCAGCATCTGTGAAATAAACTCTTGCGTGAGCGGAAATTTTTCTGATTCCAGACGATCGGAAACTGTTAGCAGCCAGCGAGCCAGCCGCCTCTCTAGCTTATGAAGACGGTTGCAGGCAGATCCTTGTGCTATTTGAGTGTACATACCTTGCACGTAGCGCAGCAACAGGCTTTGAAGGGCTGTACCCCGATTAAACTCGCTTCTGAATATATTTGCATCCATCTGCATAGCACTGTCTGGAACCTGCACTAATGCTGTTGTGGTTGTGATATTGTCTCCTAAAATTACCGGGATACCCACCATACCTTCATTACTTATTAAACCAGCTTCTACAGTCGAGCCATCTTCCATAGTGGTGATTATAGAAACCACTGCTTTATTAGGAAAATATACCTGTGCGATCGGTTCACCTGCTTCGTGGAGTATTTGTCGATTTGAGAGCGAAACTAGCTTTAAATGGGGGACAAGGCGTTCATAATCACTGGCTGGCAAAGCTGCCAGCAGCTTATTTGCTGGTTTCTCAAGGGTATTTGTGTCTAATGACATTGGGATTCTCCTAAATGTAGCCGTCTCTAGAAAAGACAACCCACGGCATAAGGAGAAAATTAAGAGTCTAGCCTTAATGTCAAAAGGTGTGTTCCCTAAAAAAGTTGTAGTGAGAGACTGAGGTTTTTATACTCATATTTATGATATCACTAAATGAGTTGTTTCTAATAACAACAAATCCAAATACACTAACTTGATTGCATTTGCGATCGCGTCAATTAAATGAAATTATGTTCGCTAATCATGTTGCTATAGATATGAGCATCGTTGGAAGCGATCGCAGCAATAAATTCCTAGTTATGTAAGTCATTAGAACCCTAAATCTTTTTCATTCTTACCAAATGTTGTTACCTCTCCCTGGTAGCTTTGGTATATTTTAATTGCCGTAAAGACAAGCTACATAGAACTAAGCATATTAATATAAATATTTATTAAGACTTCATTCTAGTTAGAAGAATCTTAAGATTTTTAGCATACTACGGTAAATCTATCAATTTATTGTATTATATTCTTAGCCTAAAACAGGCTATTTCACAAATACTCAATAAAAGCAAGTATTCTCTACTACATATTTTAAATTTGCAGTCCCCAAAACTAACTTACTTATCTGGTTCATCTATGCAATAATAAACAACTGTGCTTATTAACTACACCTTGTCTATCAACTTAAAGTAGTAACTATATAAATGATTAGCTAAAAAAATTATATTGGCTTAGTACCAAATCCAGTATTGTTTGAAGCTAATTTACTAAAAAAATGATAACACCCTTGACAAAATGCAAAATATCCAATCAAAATATCACTGTTCAATTGGCTGAATAACAACGCAGAAATATGAAGTATAACCAACTTGGCAAGAGTGACCTAAAAGTTTCTGAAATTTGTCTGGGTACTATGACTTATGGACAGCAAAATACTATTGAACAAGCCCATGAGCAACTAGATTATTCTATTGCTCATGGAGTCAATTTTATTGATGCAGCAGAGATGTATCCTGTTCCAACAAGTCCTGAAACTTATGGATTAACTGAAACTTATATTGGGGAATGGTTAAAACGTCAACAAAGAGATCGAGTTATTATAGCTACTAAAATTGCTGGCCCTGGTCGAGGCTTTAAATGGGTACGTGGTGGAGCCAAAGCAATCGATCGTGATAATATCAAACAAGCTGTAGATGATAGTTTAAAAAGATTACAGACAGACTATATCGATCTGTATCAGATCCACTGGCCAGATCGCTACGTGCCACGATTTGGACAAACGGTGTTCGATCCAACTCAGGTAGGAGAAACGGTTCCCATCCCTGAACAGCTAGCAGTTTTTGACGATGTAATTAAGGCTGGGAAAATTCGCTATATCGGTTTGAGTAATGAAACTCCTTGGGGAGTTGCCCAATTTAGTAACGCTGCTAAACAATTAGGATTGCCCAAAGTTGTTTCGATTCAAAATGCTTACAACTTGTTGAATCGAGTATTTGAAGGAGCTTTAGCAGAAGCTGTTTATCACGAGGAAATTGGGTTATTAGCTTATAGTCCTTTAGCATTTGGCTTCTTGACTGGCAAATATCTCAACGGCAAACCAGAGAAAGCAAGAGTCACTTTGTTTGAGAATTTTGGTCAGCGCTATTTGAAACCGAAAGTCAGTCAAGCCGTATCAGCTTATGTAGAAATTGCCAAGCGCCATCAATTAAGTCCAGCGCATCTGGCCTTAGCATTTGTACGGAGTCGTTGGTTTGTGCCTAGCACAATTATTGGTGCTACCACATTGGAACAACTTAAAGAGAATTTAGAAAGTGTGAATGTAGTTCTCAACAAAGACATTTTGGAAGAGTTGGATATAGTTCATGCTCAGTCGCCAAACCCAGCACCATAAGAGTGCTGAGTAGTGAGTGGTGAGTGGTGAGTGTGAATTGTTCAGGAACGAGTACAGATAAGCAATGCACTCTGTTTTAGTTCTTAGATTCAAAACTAGATATTTAGTAGGTAAAATATGACTTTTACAGCAACATTAGTTGACCAGAATACTATTCGTCGTCGAGGTACTGGTTTAAGAGCTTACAATCCCGAAAAAGTATTCAAAGGATACACTCTTTTCACGCCTCTGACGGGTCAAGGTGAAGTCTACCTCCTGAACTTGGAAGGAGAAGTAGTACACCAATGGAATCTGCCTTATCCACCAGGGTTATACGGTTATCTTTTGCCCAATGGCAACCTTTTTTATAATGGTAAGACTCCACCAGAAGAACCCCTACGTTTTGCTTTATGGGCTGCATTCAAAAGCGGCGTTGTTTTAGAAGCAGATCCCAAGGGAAATATTATTTGGGAATATAAGCATCCAGATCATCATCATGATGGACGCAGATTAGCCAATGGCAACACAATTATACTCGCCATTGAAAAGATACCTCAGTCTTTGGTTCCCCGGATTAAAGGTGGCGTACCAGGTACAGAACCAGATGGTGATATCTATGCGGATGTACTTTATGAGGTGACTCCAGCAGGTGAAATTGTCTGGACTTGGCACGCCCACGAACACCTCGATCCAGATATATTTACGATTACACCCCAAGATCATCGACATGAATGGACTCATGGAAATACTGTAGGTGAACTCGCTGATGGCAACATTATAGTCAGCTTTCGTAATATCTCCACAGTTGTCATTGTCGATCGCAAAACCGGAGAAATCATCTGGACGTTGGGCGATGACGTGTTAGCACAGCAGCACTTCCCAAACGAATTAGCTAACGGTAATATCCTGATTTTCGACAATGGCGCACATCGCCGTAACATTGCTCTCAATTTTTCCCGTGTGATTGAAGTGAACCGTCAAACCAAAGAAATAGTTTGGGAATACACCGACAATCCGCCCCAAAATTTCTTCAGTTCTTATATATCAGGAGCGCAACGTTTGGCCAATGGCAATACCTTAATTACAGAAGGTGCTTATGGTCGAATATTCGAGGTGACAGTTACAGGGGAAATTGGTTGGGAATACATCAATCCCCATTTTGCATCACAGAATATTCCAGGTGAAAAAGCACCTCTAACTAGTGGAGGGCAAAATACAGCCTTCCGTGCCTTTCGTTATGAACCTGAAGAAGTGCCCTGGCGGTAGGG
>JADEXV010000471.1 GCA_015206945.1 Nostocales cyanobacterium LEGE 12452
TTATGGCATCATACTTTCCATTCTATTTTTATAAAGCTTATAACATTGAAAGAATAAAATGGCATGCTACGAGAGGGATTTTTCTGTTCCTTCACTTTCCATTTTTCTTGTTGTTCGGTGTGGCTTTTTATTTTACGAATAGCGTTGATGTTGCAATAAATGTTGGTCTGGCTATTCCGTCACTTTATGGACTTGTGTTAGGATACTTAATTTTAGATGGTATCCGCTACCGTTTGAGAGATCAGATTGAAAGGAAGGAATATTTCGAATTGATTGCTGTATACCTAGCTGTGATACCTTACGCGTCATTGGCCTTTTGTGCATATTTTAGAATATCACAAGTTAAGGAAGTTTTATTAACCAATTCAGGCTTTGCTATTATTACGATCCTGTTTCTTAGAAAACATATTATTCAATCCAGAGAGGAATATGAGGTTTTGAGGAATATTAGCAATATGGGTTTTGAATCTTCCGGCGAATTGTCTCACGATATCATCGAAATTGGTAATTCGATGGAGGAAATAAAACTTACCATGCGAGAAAAAGAAGTCGCTATCCTAATTCTACAAGGACATAGGAATCAGGAAATCGCAGATTTACTCGAAATCAGTATCGGGACTGTTAGGACACATATTGAAAAAATTTATAAAAAAGCCCAGGTAAGCGGTCGAAAGGAGTTTTCGAAGAAGTTTGGCCGCAAATTGGATAATACAAATAAATAATAGGAGATAACCAAAAAACGCATACGGTGTCTACGTAGTTACGTAGGCTACGTATGCGTTTTTTTTTGTTGTGAATACGTAAAAATTCCTTGAAATACGTATTGACAAAACGAATATCTTACCGGTTGTTTGCATCATTCTTAACGACAACCTGTAAAAATGTCATGGACACAAATTGGCACTCGCGCTACAACGAAATGAAGCGCCGTCACGGCTTGACCAATGATGATGTTGCAAAAATCACCAAACTCACAGAATCAAATGTAAGGTCTCAAGTCACCCGCGCTGACAATGGTGTAAATGGTCAGCGTAGATTTCCACCTTGGCTAAAACTTGCGATCGTTCTGGACGAAAGATGGTTTAAGAAAATCTAGAATCTAGACTATTTGCAACTTTGTTTCCCCCAGTTAAATACTAAGCAGTAGCCACGCTACAATTAATGCGGACTTATTTTTCTTAGACGCTTTTTATAGTCTGTGTTATTCTCAACACCGTGCTATAATTAGGCAAGCAGTCCGTTTGCTGAGTCCTTCAGACAATTCAACTTCGTCTAAATCCTCATTCCGGCCTCCTGGAATGCAGTTACCGCTTTGCCTATTTAAACTCTGATTTTTCTAATTGTATAAAGCTATGCTATCAGTAATCAGCAAGAAACCAACACGTAACTGGCCTTTGTCAGTTAAAAAATCCAATTTTGAGTTGAAGGTTTTATACTTTAAAAGCCTCTATCCTTCAGCAAGGTTGTTGGAGAATTTCGGTCATACGTTTTTAATTGATGAATCAAATTATGTTTTCATCGCTTTTAAGGGGAGAAGAGCTACTAAACCTGTCGTTATTATGGCTTTTCAAAGCGTCGAGTGTTTGAATGACTATTATCATTCATATGTCAGTAAGATTCTCAAGAAGGCAGACACGAAGAGATTACGACGAATTAGGGCAGAAAAGAAGAACGAAAGGGAAATTCAGCCTGGAAAAATATTCTACACTGCTTATGGGTCTGATCAAATCAAGATTGAGTTCTTTCAAATAGTCGCCGTTAAAGGTCGGTCTGTTACTATTCAAAAGATCGAACAGTTGAGAACCTATAACGCGGTAGATCACGGATTAACCAGAGGTATTAAAGATTCATTCATCGAGGCACCTGTTCATCTGCGTATAGGGACACACGGCATCCGTATCGATGCTGTTCAATATCTGAATTATTGGGATATGAAAGCTATATACTGGTGTTCATGTGCTTGAAGTGTTATGGCTTCGGCTACCACTATACTAAAATGTTTACAGCCCTAGGTGCGAGATGCTCCTGGGGCCGTGGTCGGAGTTGTTGTCGAGTATTGCGTATGTAGACAATATTGCGAGCGACCAGGTTGACAATTTTGAAAAGCAATGTTTAAATTGTAGACATTTCATGTGTCGTTGATTTTCGCCAGCGCGCGACAACCTTTGAAATCTATGCATTGTATTAGGCCTGGGACTCCCCTATTGCTGTGGTAACGTATTAACATAAACTAATTTGTGCCTTGTTTGACCTTTTTTCAGCAGTTGGTTTGGTATTAACAGTCGTTTGTTTCGGAGGTTTCGCTACTGCGG
>JADEXV010000146.1 GCA_015206945.1 Nostocales cyanobacterium LEGE 12452
CATCTGATTTACCAGAGAGAAGCGTTGGCTTAGTTTGCCAAGGTTTGAAGTGTCTGGCACCAGCAGAAAGTGTAGAGCATTTATTGCAGCAGGTGGAAAAAAGTCAGAATAGGGGATGATGGGCATTGGGCATTGGGCATTGGGGTGTTCTCCTTGTTTTTCTAGTGCCTACTCTCCAGTTGTTAATACCCAGACCCGGATGCAATAATAACTATGACGACCCGAAGCAAATTAACAGCAATTGTATTAGCTGGGGGAAAGAGTTCTCGGATGGGTCAGGATAAAGCCTTGATTCCCATTCAAGGGATACCATTGTTGCAGCGAGTTTGTGGGATTGCTCAAAGCTGTGCTGATGTTGTTTATGTAGTAACTCCCTGGCCAGAACGCTATCAAGATTTGCTTTTGCCTGGTTGTAAGTTTATTCGGGAAGTACCTTTGTCTGGAGAATCTTTAGCCCACGGGCCTTTAGTTGGATTTGCTCAAGGACTAGCCGAAGTAAAAACAGAATGGGTGCTGTTGCTAGCTTGCGATTTGCCGAGGTTGCGGGTTGAGGTGTTGCAAGATTGGGTAACTCAACTCGATCGCGTGGGGGATAATGCGATCGCAGCTTTAGCTTGTCATCCCAAAGGTTGGGAACCTCTGTGTGGTTTCTATCGCCGTCGCTGTCTGCCACAACTCCTAGAGTTTATCAACCAAGGCGGGCGATCGTTTCAGCAGTGGCTTCGGCAATATCCGGTAGAAGTTTTGCCCTTAGCAGAACCCGAAATGCTATTTAACTGTAATACACCAGAAGACTTGGCTTTAAATTGAGTCGAAAAGTGGGGACTTAATCGTGAACTGAACCTGCCGAAACTCTGGTAATAAAGTCATTTTTCGGACATAGAACAGAATTCAGGAGTCAGAATTCAGTTTGGTATTCTGTATGACTGGGGCATAGCGCAGCGTAAAGGCTTCTTTTTTTCCAAAAGGAAACACACTCGCGTTTGAGAGGCTTCTCTTTCAGAGACGCTACACGTAGCTTGCTTCTCCGTAGAAGTATGCTTAGAGCGAGTCTACATTCGCACAGCGTTTTGTAGAGAGCGTCTTGATTCTGAATTCTGAATTTTGACTCCTGAATTCTTGCCTATTCAACATTTTAGCCCTAACGTGGAACTGCTAACTATATGTATTAAGGATGCGAGGAGGAATCATGGGGCAGACACAGGAGCTAGGACAGATTATCATCCTGAATGGTGTCCCGCGATCGGGGAAGTCGAGCATTGTCGCAGTGATTCAGGAGACATTTGATGGTCTGTGGATGAATTTGGGTGTTGATAGGTTTATGCAAATGACTCCCGCACGATACCTGCCTGGGATCGGTTTGCGGCCAGGGGGAGAACGCCAGGACATCGAACCCCTTGTTCCCATTCTGTACAGCGCTATGTATGAGTCTATCGCTGCCCACAGCCGCCTGGGTCTGAATGTGGTGGTTGATGTCGGACACCATGACGCCTACGCAATAGAACGGGGCATTCTGGCTGATAGTGCCCGACGTTTGAAAGGATTGCCGGTCTTGTTCGTAGGCGTTTACTGCCCCATCGAGATCGTTATGGAACGACGACAGAACACGGGGTGGAACGTGGGAAGTACATCTGACTTCCCCCCACATCCGGTTCAGTTATGGCAACGTGAAGTTCATATCCCTGGCATCTATGACCTTGAAGTGGATACCTCTTTGTTAAGCCCAGGTGCGTGTGCTGAGATGATACGCCAGTACCTCGCAGATAGTCCAGCACCATCGGCATTCCAACGACTCGCTACACACTATACTTAAGCTGTAGTTATGACTGTGTTAACTATATTTGGTATGAATTTGTAAAGTGTGTGATTCTATAAGTTGAAAGTTGAAAGGGAAATTCAATCCCTTTCCACTAATTCTGCAAAAAGTCTACTTAACTCGACAGAATTTGCGATCGCTATCATTCTGAGGATATTGCCAAGAATAGGCAAAGTGGCTAACTCCCTTAAGTTGCGGGGCAAATTTGCGGAGTGCTTGCATTTGCACTTCTAGGGATGGACGATTACTAACAGATTTTCCCCACTGACCGGCTAAAGCTGGGATTATCTGCGTACCCGGTTTTGCCATACTCAAAACCCGCTGCACTTGCGCCACAATACAACTGACATTACCGCAAGTCCCATAAGCCATAGGATGCCACTCTAATGTATTGGGGAACCTATCCCAAGGTTGCAAACGAGAATCATATCCTTGTCCGACAGTTTGGTTGCCATCAGGAAAAAACACCACTCCTGTGGAAACACCTTGCTGCTTTGCTGGGTAACTAGCAATGGTGACAAAATCTAGAATTCCTTGCATAGCGTGGGCAACGGCAAGCTGCCACAACTCCCATTGTAAAACTGGTTGTCTATCGGTTGCAGGCAGGATTGACTTTTGCGCTAGTGGGAGAGTGCGTCCTTGCCAAAGGGGTTCTCCTTCCTGGGGATAAAGTTTATCAACTTCCGCTACATCTCCACGAGTGACGAATCCTTTGCTTAAAAAGCGGCGAATTAAGTCCAGTGCTTTGTAATTCTGTGCCCGTTTAAATAAAGCTTCTTGGGTTGCAGGACTAAATAGCCATAAATCTGAAACTTTGGTGGCGATGGAATCACTTCCAGCTTGGCGGGGATAACGCACGTAATCCAATAGCAAGCCATCTGGGCGACGGCGCAAAACTTCTTGTACCAATTGGTAGTAATCACGTTTTGCTTGTGGGTTGTAGGGATCGATAAATAGTTGAGAGCCATTATCTACCACATATAAACTCGTTTGACCTTTGCCATTACGAGCGATCGCACCTTCTCTATCTTGACGCTGGGCGTAACTATAGCCGAAATTTGTGGTAAACATCCAAGCATAGACCTTCAAACCACGTTGCCGACCTTTTTTAATTGCCGTGGCAAGTATATCAATGTTTTCTGCCCCTGGAGTGCGAATTACAGCAGGCCAAACCGTCGGGTTAGCTCTTGCTGGTAATAGTACCCGCCCATCGTAAAATACTTCTAAATAAATTTGGTTATAGCCACCATTAACAATCCGATCCATAATCTGATCGATTATTCCTGGCTGAATGTCACAGGGATACAAGCGTAACCAAAGGGCTTGGGTTTGCGGCCAAGTTCGAGAGCGACATTGCTTTAATTTCTGCGCCTGTTCTTGTATTATCCTTTGGTAGCGCGTTTGAGCATCTTGTTTGCCTTTAAGCGCTGACAAACGTAAGTTTTCTTTTTCTTGCGCCGCTGCTGATGATAATTGACAATACTCAGTTACTTGCGCCTTTGCTGGTTCGCTTCCCAAGTTGGGGAGCAATAAACTACTAGTAAAAACAACAGCGAATAATCGCCGCCAAAATAATGTTGATCTTGCAACGTTCAAGGGACAGTTAGACATACCTACCAGTAGATGAACAAATTCAAAAGAGTTTCAGACAGGGATTTAAACTCCGACTGTAACTTGCTTACCAAAGGGTAACTGAGCAAAGAGGGAGTGGCTCTAACTCTGAGCTAGTTGTTGACGTTCGGTCTTAAAGCCTTTAATTTGCGATAATCATCGATCCCAACTCAAATAATGGTGGGCAACGTGTATCGAATTATATAGTTAAATACTAAGGGTTTTAAAACCTATTTTTTTAAGACTCTCAAAGGTCTATTTCTGTTGCCGTATTTTTGTATAGCGGTTTCCAGTGCATGAACTAGATATTAAAACTTCACCCTCAATGTGAATGCGTCGGCTCGGATTGTGAATGCATCGGCTTGCATTGTTACAGCAGTTTTCAAGTAAATGAGCTATAAAATACAGGACTTAAGCATCAGATATAAAGAGTTTCTGCCTTCTGCCTCCTGCCTTCTGCCTGGTTGTTGAGCGTAGTCGAAACACTGCCTCCTACCTTGACAAACAAAATAGTCAGGAATCAAAAATTTTGACACCTGACTATTGATGATGGAGTAAGCAATAGTTAATAGCTAACCGCCACGTTTCAACGCCGTCTCTACCTGCTGCAACTCTTTCTCTAAACGATTTTTGAGTTTTTCGGGTACGGGACGATTTGGGTAAGAACTGTAATGTCCAGCTAGGGAATTGAGGGCTGTTCGTATGGTTGTAAACGAGCCAAGACCAGAAACAGAGTTAACCCGCTGGTAGCGAGCTGAAAAGTCATTAATTTTTTGACGCGCTTCTGCTTGAATTGCTGCCTTATCTGGTGAATCTTGTGAAAGATCCAGAGCTTGTCTCATAATATTGACCACAGCTAAGGTGTCTTGACGATAATCCCCAGTCAAACTATCTGGACTGCCAGAACAACCCATTAAGCCGATAGCTACAACCAAAACCAGCGCAAGCAAACGCGACCAATAGCGCTTCATATGCATTAAGTAAAAGAATACGTAAATCAACGTCCATCCTATCTTGGATTGGTAACTTGGGGATCAATTGAGTGAAGAGTGGGGCAGGGGAGCAGCACTTCGGCTACGCTCAGTGACCGAGGAGCAGGGGAGAAGTAGCAGTAAGTCTTCCCTTCTGCCTCTTGTGCCCAATGACTAATGACTACTGACTAATGACTAATAACTTTTCGATAAAGAGTATCCCGTTGTTGGTAAGGTCTTCCTAAAGAAGCGATCGCAGTTTCCAAGGTTTCCACTTCCATACACGTACCGCCCAAAGCACCTGCCATTGTGGTGATATGCTCCTCCATCAATGTGCCGCCGATATCGTTGCAACCCCAAGCTAAAGATTCTGCTGCACCTGCAAGCCCCAGTTTTACCCAACTCTGTTGATGGTTGGGAATCCAATTACCTAAGTAAATCCGCGCTACAGCTCCTAGCAGCAATGCATCACTTAAAACTGGTTGATCGCGTCCAACACGGCGACGTAAGGATTTGGGCGCTTCTTGACCTACGAAGGGTAATAAAATAAATTCTGTGATCCGTGCTGGATATCCCCGATCGATGGCGGTTTTTTGGAGCGATCGCAATTTTTCTAAATGTCCGATTTGCTGCTCGTGGGTTTCAATATGCCCAGATAACATGGTGCTAGTGGTATGCAAGCCTAATTTGTGAGCTGTGCTGACAATTTCTAGCCAAGTGGCTGTGTCAATCTTCTCTGGACACAATATCCGCCTTACTTCATCGTCCAACACTTCCGCTGCTGTTCCCGGCATTGAGCCAACACCAGCATCGCGCAAAGCAGTAATCACCTCAGCATATTCCAGTCCATCAAGTCTGGCGATAAATTGCACTTCTTGGGGAGAGAAAGCGTGTAAATGTATGTGGGGAAATTCCTGTTTAATGGTTTCTACGACTTTGAGATAATAGGGCAAAGATTTACCATTTATCAGTGCTTGTGGATTTAATCCCCCCTGCATACAGATTTCTGTTGCACCCCGTTTTACTGCATCTGTCGCTTTTTCCAAAATTTGCGCCGAATCTAACCAGTATGCATCGGCATCACCATCATCTCGACGGAATGCACAAAAACTACAGTGCTGCTCACAAATATTAGTAAAGTTAATATTACGGTTAATGATGTAGGTGACAGTATCGCCTGCTTGTGTGTGGCGGAGTGTATCGGATATAGCACGTATTGCTGCGATCGCCTCTGGCTCAGTTTGTTGTAACAATACCACTCCCTCTTCGGGGGATAAGTCGTATCCCATCAAAGCACGTTCCAAAATTGTTTCAAACGCAATTTTTGTCAGCATTACTTTTTTAATTTCTCGGTAAATCTTAATTTTATGAGGTTGTAAATAATAAAATTCTACTTAATAAATATACCAATTTAGCGACAATCCCACGCTTGAACATAAGTTTTATCTTGAAAGCTATTAAAAGAGCTTATTTTGTCCTATAACACTACCTTTTTATACTTTATACAACCCATTAACAACAAAATAGTTGTGATTTAAGCACAACTATTTTGATTGATTAATCTATGTATTAGCAGGAATCTTTAGTAAAAATCTGATATTCCTAATTTGTCCTTGCTTGTGGTTTTCGTCGATGTTGTATTAGCAATCCAATCGCCATACCAATGCCGACAAAGGCTGTAAAGTAAAATAAACCAATTAATCGGATGTACATTGGTGGTGCGATCGCTTCAACTTCAACTTCTTGCGCTACCTTCACTGGTGCAAATTGACGGCTAGATCCTGTTAGGGGAGTTGCTTCTACCTCGATTTTGTGGGGTGAACCATCAAAAAATTGTTCAAGCCATATTAACTTCCCTTGTTCGTCGGGAATACCTTTGTAGTCAAAGACTGTTAAATTGTGTTCTGTTGCGATCGCTTTCACCTGCAATGCTACATCTGTTATGGGCTGTCCGGTTGCGCTATCTTTCACCTGTAACGCTAAATTCGCAAGTTTTCCGACAGTTGCGTTTTTATCTCCCTCTAGGTTAATTTCTAATCCCTGAGATTTTTGAGATGATGGTGCAACGGCTTCGGTACTATTTGAATTATGTCCACTGCCATGAGCTTCCGCAACTTCTGCACTAATGTTGATAACTATTAGAGTTATTATAGCCACTACAGTTAATGCACTTAATAAAACGCGGACTGATTGTGGTGCAATTTCTCCTTGTTGTAGTTCTTCTTGTCCGCCAATAACCCAACCACCCAACAATCCAAGTGATAGTAAAATAGCTGCAATAATAACAAAATATTTATATTTGATTGGATTTTCGCGGACATTTAAATTTAAACTTTGTTCATAAGCAGTAAAAGCATTTGCTACCAAAGGTGACACTTTAACTAACAGTTGGTAATTACCACGAATGGGTAAAATCTGCTGAATTTCTAGCTTCCCATCAGGTGCAAGGGCATTCATTTGCAACAACTTTGTTCCCTCGACAATGGGAAAATCTGTTGTTAACCAAGGATTATGCGGCGGTGTCAGAATTTGTAAACTAATTTTGGCATTTGCTAAAGATTTACCCGCAGCATCAACAGCTTGCAATGTTAGTTTAACAGGAGATTGTGGTTTTTCTGCCTCTGCTTCAAAAGGAAGAATACGTTCTAAAGGTGGGTTGGTGGAAAGCAAGACTCTGGATGTAGGAATTTGAGAACTTCCCACAAAGGAATAAAGAACTGACAAAGTAATACAAACAGCGCTGATAACTCCAAAAAGCCGATATTTTTTCATAAAAGCTTACGGTAAATGTGAACCTTATGTAATTTATAAAACTGAAACTTTCATAGTAGTGGATGAAAGTTACTCCCGATTATTATTAAGTAGAAGAATTCTAGCCAAAGAATTAGTCAGATATCATCTTAAATTCAGTTAAGGTGATGTAGAGATGATAAATAAAGCATCTCTACAAAACCTAAAAGTTACTTATCAGGAAAAACACTGGCGCGAAATCCGCGTGATTTTAGCGTCAAAGCTTCATGCACCTAAAAAAGCTTGGCATTATGATAATTTAGTGACATGGAACGCCTAATGTATGGTGACGCGCTGAGTGTGCTGTGTTATGAACCGCAGGATAGGTGGAGAACAAAACAGTCCAGATAACTAAAGAAGATAGCAGCATATAAAGCGTTACCTGCACAGGCTTGGATAAGGTAATACCTGCGGTCTTCTGCAATAGCGAAATATGAGAAAAAGTAGTCATTTTTGGCCTCCTAATAATAAATTTGGGTAATTGATCGATCAAAGAGCATAATGCCGCTTGATTGCAAAAAGATATACCATCAACTTTGTATTTGACAAGTGTGTATCAAATGTATTGTGTAATTCGACTTTAGTGAATACTATACTATCCTTTGACATCGGCAGATCGCGATGCAGAAATCTACACAAAAAGTCCATACAAATGACAAAAGAATGACACATGGTTTTGAAGATGGTATTTTCAGCGCTGCTAACATGAAGGTAACAGATAAAAATTAAAAGTTCTCACGTTGCCAAGCATTCGAAAATTCTTGAATAAAGGTAACTTATGTTATCTCTAAACCAATTAAATACGCTACAGATTAGCAACAGTTTCTTGCTTGCGTCTAGATTCAAGATGCTATTATACTCATTGTTTCTACTCTAAGTATTGCTGAAGCAATAAGCATATCAGGAATATGTATGAAATAGCTAGTTTTGTGTGAATGCTATTTATACATAACTAAGCGTATAACTACAGTTAAAATTACGAAAATATTGCGATAGTTTTTAAAGTTCGATTTAGATTCAACAACTTAACTGGCAATTTATAAAAACTGAAAATTTATTGACAATAATTATTAATTCCTCTAATATTTAAAAGCAATTGCAAATCTTTTGCAATTCTTTTTTGGCGCTAACTGTAACTAAATGTCATGCCCAACAACTTCGCTCTAGGTAATGAAAAACCTTGGAGCCGCCGTCAATTGTTGAAGCTAGGCCTAGTCGGTGCTGGAATAACTGGTGCAGCTGGACTTTGGCAAATGCTAAATCTACAAAGTAAGTCAATCGTTAAAGTGCCACCATTCGATATATCAGCACCAGACGATGTTACTAACCCAATGAAGATGTTGAGGGATTTTGATTATGGGACAGTGAAGCAAGAAAATGGGCGGACTATCCGGGAATTTCAGTTAACTGCTGGTTCTTCCATCATAAAACTCAATAGTGCTGTCTCTTACAACATCTGGGATTTAAACGGTCGTATACCAGGGCCAACGCTACGGGCAAAACAGGGCGATCGCATCCGGGTACTATTTCTCAACAACGCGGGACATTCTCACTCTTTGCATTTTCATGGCGTTCATCCAGCAGAAATGGATGGTGTTCGCCCAATCAGCAACGGCAAAGCCACGATTTATGAATTTGATGCTGAACCCTATGGCGTTCATTTATACCACTGCCATATTGAACCAGTGACCCGTCACATTGCCAAGGGACTGTACGGAATGTTTATTATCGATCCACCGACTCCCCGTCCTCCAGCTGATGAAATCGTACTAGTGATGGGTGGATATGACGTGAATGATGATAGCCATAACGATTATTACGCCTTCAACGGTCTGCCCCACTATTACATGCATCATCCCATTGGCATTTACAAAGATCAGTTGATTCGGCTGTATGTCCTCAACATCATTGAATACGATCCGGCAGTGACATTTCATCTCCACGCCAACTTTTTTGATGTCTATCGTTCTGGCATGACTATGACTCCTAGCGAGAAAACAGATGTGATTACGATGGGTGTAGCAGAAAGGCACATCTTAGAATTTGCTTTTCGTTATCCAGGTAAGTATATGTTCCATCCCCATCAAGATGCGATCGCAGAAAACGGTTGCATGGGTCAATTTGAAGTAATTGCTGAAAGCAACTCTCAAAATTCTGTTAAGAATTCCTGACGATATTATTAGTAATTTGTAATTGATTTATTAAAGTTTCGGTAATTAGTTGATAAAAAATCTCATTATATGCAAAAGTAAAATCTATGACAATCTGTCAAACAAACTAGTTTCTAGTAATAGTTTGAAATGTTTCAATTAATACTTTTTTAGTTGTGCGAGGAGCAAAGATGATAAAAGTTCGTTATATCTGTTTAACAGCGGCAGCAGCCTTAATAGTTACCTTGAGTTCCTGTAGCGGTACACCAACCGCAGAAAATCCATCAGCACCAGTTCCTAACACTCCCGCTACAGAGGCAGTAAGTAGTAACAGTCATAGTGGTCACGGTGGCAAAGAAAAAATTAACATTAACAGCGCTATATTGTCAGAATTAGATAAGTTTGAAGCCAAGCTAGGTATCCCGGCTTTATCAAACAAAATCCAGGCAAATCGTCCCTACGGTAGCCCAGAAGATTTAGTTGCTAAAAAAGTAATTACTCAAGAACAGTTCGACCAAATTAAAGACCAGGTTGGTGTTCAAGAAGTGGTACTCACAGGTGAGGCAAAAGATGTTGACTATATGTCTAAATTAGGCTTAATGAAAGGGCATCTTTTAGTAGCACAAGAACTGCTCGATCAGAACCAGCCGAAACAGGCAGAACCTCATATTGGGCATCCAGTTGAGGAGATTTACGTTGACGTAGAAGATCAACTTAATGAGCGCAAAGTTAAAGAATTTAAGACAACTTTGGTAAGTTTGCAAGATTTAGTGAAATCTAGTCCCAAGGATAGCAAAGTTAAAACTAATTTTACTTCTTCAGTGCAAGCAGTTGATGGAGCGATCGCAGCTTTGCCAGAAGCTCAACGCTCAAAACCAGGATTTACGCTACAGGTAATTAACGAACTACTAGATTCAGCTAACTCCGAATATGGCGCAGCGATCGCAGATGGTAAAGTAACCGCGCCAATTGAGTATCAAGACTCCCGTGGTTTTGTCGTTTACGCCAATGAATTATACAAAGGAATTTCTAGTCAAGTAGCTCAAGCAGATCCCGAAGCACACAAAGCGATTGATACTAGTTTCGCTGAACTCATAAAAGTTTGGCCCGCCGCCATCCCACCAGCAAAAGCAGTCAAAACACCTAATGATGTTACCAAATTGGTGAAAACCATTGAGGAAAACTCTCAAAAAGTGGTTAACAAATCCAATAGCCAAGCACAGCGATAACACTTTAATTTAATGGAAAGTATAGGTTAAGGAGTTTAAAATAGTTAGGAGTTAGGAGTTATGAATTATGAGTTATGAATCCCAAAATACTAACTCTTAACTTCCAACTCCTCACTCCTAACAAATTACACTCCCTTCGTTACTTTAACTAACAACTGATGCAAGAACTTGACCATAAAAAGACTATTGACCTGCTGAACGCCATCATGGAATTTGAACTAGCAGGGGTAGTGCGCTACACACATTATTCTTTAATGGTGACTGGCCCTAACCGTATTCCAATTGTGGCTTTTTTCAAAGCACAAGCAAGTGAATCTTTACTTCATGCCGAACAAGTGGGAGAAATTCTCACCGGTTTAGATGGGCATCCCTCCCTGAAAATCGCCCCAATGGAAGAAACCTACCAGCATAAAGTCAAGGATATCTTGGAAGAAAGCTTATCCCATGAAAAAAAGGCATTGGAACTGTATAAAAAATTGCTTGAAACTGTCACAAATGCCAGTATTTACCTTGAAGAATTCGCTCGCGGTATGATTGGACAAGAAGAGATGCATAATCTCGAGCTGAAAAAGATGCTACGCGATTTTAGTTAATAGTCATTAGTCCTTAGTCATTAGTCATTGGTTATTAGTCATTAGTCATTAGACAAAAACAAATGACAAAGGACTAATGACAAGGAACTAATGACTAAGGGCAAAAGACAAAGGACAAAAGATGAATTTTAGTACTGCTCTACCTACTTTTGTAATCACACTTCGAGAAGGAGTGGAAGCTGCCCTTGTTGTTGGTATTGTGCTAGCTTTGCTAAAAAAAGCTAAACAATCTCGACTTAACTCTTGGGTATATGCTGGTGTCGGCGTTGGCATTGTCGTCAGTGCCCTAATAGGCCTGTTATTCAGTTGGATAATTCAAGTACTGGGAGCCGCGAATCCTCAATACACCACCGTAGTTGAGCCAGCGCTAGAAGGTGTATTTAGTGTATTAGCGATCGCAATGCTCAGTTGGATGCTAATCTGGATGACTAAACAAGCCAGATTCATGAAAGCTACAGTTGAGGGAGCAGTAACAGAAGCGCTGACACAAAACTCAAATGCTGGCTGGGGTGTTTTTACCTTAATTTTAATTGCCGTTGTCCGCGAAGGCTTTGAAACTGTTCTGTTCGTTGCGGCAAATTTTCAACAGGGATTAATGCCAGCATTGGGTGCTATTGCTGGTTTGGTAGCGGCATCTGCCATTGGAGTGCTGCTATTTAAATGGGGTGTAAAAATTAACATCCGCCAGTTTTTCCAGGTAATGGGCGTTTTATTAGTGTTGATTGTCGCTGGATTGGTAGTTTCAGCTTTAAAACACTTTGACGAAGCTGTGGCTAATCTTGCCCTTAGCAGTCGTGCGACAGAAAGCCTTTGTTTCTATTACGAACGTTTTACAAAAGTCCACTCCTGTATTTTGGGGCCAATGGTTTCCAATACTTCCACAATCTTGCCTGACGAACAGTTTCCTGGGATTATTCTCAAATCTTTATTTGGCTATAGAGACAATCTCTATCTTGTGCAAGCAGTGGGATACGTGGGATTTTTACTCACCATTGGAGGATTATATTTCCGCAGTCTTGGAGGTGCTTCTCCTCAAGGTAAAAAAAATATCGCTTTTGGTCAAAAACCGATTAGTTCTGCAAAAGATTAAGACCCGTAGTGTTTGAGTTCCAATATGTAACTCAAACACTAATCTATCAGACTGTTTGTGTAGCACAGATATGTGCCAGAAAACGAATAATAAAAATTTATTTTAAAGTAATTTAAATTTTTGTGATAAGTTTAGCAATCTGCATTTTTCAATACTGATATCTATAAGTAAAGAATACTCCTTAATATAGGATTTCGGTTTGATTTTTGAAAAGATTCTGAGGCTGAAAAGCTAGTTTGATCAGAGTTTTATCTAAAATCACCTCCGATAAATACATCCTTGATTAACTGCGACGTTCTTCCATTATTAATCTAAGTGCCCTGTGGTGTAAACAACGCTTGCTTAAGCTGCTCACAAGCCTTTTCAATTGCATCTATACTACCTGGATTCACGAGACCAAAATAATCAAACACATAGACTCGGTTATTTTTAGTTGCTTGCAATTGCTGCCAAAAAGCTTCCTTTTTCAAGGAATCTAAAAGCGCTACTTCCGTATTTCCTTGTGGAGAATTAACTAAAATTATCACTTCTGGATTTGCTTCTAAAACTTTCTCAGCCGAAAGCGTCACATAACCACCAACTGGACTTTTTCCTTGTAAATCTGCTGCTATATTTTTCGCTTGAAATTTCGCCAGCAAATCCCCTGCCCAACTATTTTTATTTGGCGCTAAAATTGGTTGACGACTAACTAATGCTAGAGTAGAAGGACTTTGAGTTGGCTTATCTGGCAAGAAAGTTTTGTAACGGTTTAACAAAGGCTGAGGATCAGCATTAATTGACTGAGCGAGTCTTTTAGTAAGTTCTTCTAAAGATTCCCAGCTATTCACCTTAGTGAGCAGAGTTGAAATTCCTAACTGCTGAAGTTTTTGAATTGGGATATTAGAAAAACCTTCAGCACCAATAACTAAATCTGGTTTGAGCGCTACAACTTTCTCTAGATTTGGTGGACTTTGACCTTCACTAACGCGGGGGATATCCTTGAATCTTGAGTCAGTCTGAAATAATTTGCTACCAGTGATTCCAACAATTTTTGTTTGATCGAGTCGAGAGATAATATCAGCAGAAAGAGAAGAAAGAGCAACCACTCTTTTTGCCGATCCTTTTGGTAATTGCTGAGAGTTCGTGTTAGTCGCCTCAGTGGTATTTTCCACTTTGGTTTGCGGTTGCTGAGTATTTGCAGTAGTGCAAGCAACTAAAACTATACTCAACAAAATTGCTAAACCAGATAAGAGCCAACGACGATGCATATTAAAATTCCTTATATGAGTAAGAATGGTCTAACATTAGCATTAGTAATTCGTAATTACTAATGACGCTATCAGTTGAATTACGAATTACGAATTATTAATGTAATTTTTCCAATCCCCAGTTAAACTTACTTCGTCTCCATCCAATTTTCGCCGACACGCGCCTCTACCAGCAATGGGACACTCAACTGCACTGCATTTTCCATCACCGACTTAATTTGTAGTTGTAATTCTTCCCACTCGTTAGGGGGAATTTCAAACACTAATTCATCGTGAACTTGCAACAACAAACGCGCCTGATAGTTCTTCAAAACCTCATGCAATCTCACCATTGCAATTTTAATAATATCCGCATTAGAACCTTGAATTGGTGCATTAGCCGCAGAGCGTAATAAACCTGCATCAAAAGCACCCAAATTCTTCAACTTACTCAGATCAATATCTTCGGGGTTACTGCCTTTTAATTTGCGTAAACTGTTATTAGTAAAGTCAAAATAACGACGGCGACCGAAAATAGTTTCTACATAACCAAGAGCGATCGCTTCTTTTTTTACTCGCTCCAAATATGCAAAAACTTTGGGATATCGTTCATTAAACCGCTTAATGAACTCGTTGGCAATGTTTTTATCTATCCCAGTTGAGCGCGAAAACCTGAGAGAACCCATTCCATAAATCACACCAAAATTGATAGTTTTTGCCATCCCTCGTTCTTCTGAGGTGATATTTTCTTTCTCAAACACCAAGCGCGCCGTCACAGTGTGAACATCTTCATTTTGCTGATATGCTTGCACCAATATCGGCTCTTGACTCAAATGAGCCAAAATCCGCAATTCAATTTGTGAGTAATCAGCAGCCACCATTAACCAACCAGCTTCAGGCAAAAACGCCTTCCGAATTTGGCGACTAAAAGCTGTGCGAATGGGGATATTTTGCAAATTTGGATTAGAAGAAGATAATCTACCAGTTGATGTTGCTGCTTGGTTAAAATCAGTATGCACGCGCTGGGTATCTGGACGCACCAATGCAGGCAATGCATCAACATAAGTAGACTTTAATTTAGATAGGGTGCGATACTCAACGATCGCTTCAACAAATCCAGTTTTATCGTCTTCTTGAAGTCTTTCCAGCGTTGCTGCATCTGTAGAGAAGCCCGTTTGAATTTTACGAGAATGTTTGGTGCTTAACCCCAACTTTTCAAACAAGATTTGGCTCAATTGCTTAGGAGAACCCAAATTAAAATTTTCTCCAACTATTTTAGTTGCTTCCTCTTTTAACCTGGCTAACTCAGTTTCTAAATGCTGTGAAAGTTCTTGTAAATAAGCTGAATTAATCCGAACGCCTGTATATTCCATTTGGGCTAAAACAGCTTCTAGTGGCTGTTCGACTTCCACTAATAGCTTAGACAAAGCTGGAAATTGCTCTAAATCCTCACGCAATTTCGCCACTAAACCAAAGGTAGAATAAGCATCCATACCGCAGTAATCTGCGACGGCAGGAATATCTATATCAGCGATAGTTTTGCCTTTAGGAACTAAATCTAAGTAACTTTTAGCTATCAATCCCAAATATCGCTGCGACAAATCCATCAAGTTATGACTTGAATCGGGATTGAGAATGTAACTTGCCAACATGGGATCAAACACGACTCCCGCCAAATTAATTCCTTGACATCTGAGAACTAAGCGGTCAAATTTGGCATTTTGTAAAACTTTGGGATAATCGGCACTTTCGAGAATTGGGCGTAATGCTTCTAATACCAAATCTTTATGCAAATTTTCCCCAGTTTTGTGCCCCACAGGAATATAGGCTACTTCATCTGCTTGCGTTCCCCAACAGCAACCAATTCCTACTAATTCAGCATCTCTTGGTTCTAAATCAGTGGTTTCAGTATCCCAAGCAACGGGTATTTCTGGGTTAGTGAATTTTTGTAAAAGTTTCACTAACTCAGTTAATTTAGCTTCGGTATTAATGATGCGTGGTGTAATTGGAGAAGTAGATTGTTGTGGAACTGCGGCTGTATCACTAGCACTGAAAAACCACAAATCATTATCTTCATCAGCGCTGAATTCTGAGTTAGTATTGGGATTGCTTGCGTCCGTTTTGGCTTCTTGCTTTTCTTCAATTTTCCCACCAAAACGTTGCTGAAGGTCGTTTATTCTGCCTAAAAAAGACTTGAATTCTAATTTTTCTAAAATTGGTGATAAAACGCTTGTATCAAAACCTTTTAATTTGCAATCTTCTAAATTAAATTCTATAGGGACATCTAAAACTATGGTTGCCAAATAGCGAGACTTCTCGGCATCTTCTTTACCCGTTGCCAGTTTTTTCTGAGTTGCGCCTTTAATTTCATCTAACGCAGCATAAATATTCTCAAGTGAACCATAGGTATTTAGCAGTTGCACTGCTGTCTTTTCCCCAATTCCCTTGACACCAGGAATATTATCTGATTTATCACCACAAAGAGCTTTGAAATCAACAATTTGTGAAGGTAAAACGCCCATCTTCTCTTTGACTTGTTCTGCTTCAAATTCCGTGATGCTATTTGTAGAGCGCTTTAGGGCATCTGGACTAAAATTCAGAACAGTGATTTCTTTGTCAGAATCTATCAATTGAAATAAATCGCGATCGCCAGTCAGAATCTTCACTTTATACCCAGCAGCAGTTACTCGTTGTGCTAAGGTTCCCAAAATATCATCAGCCTCAAAACCAGGGGCAGTGAAAAAGGGTAGATTAAAGCCATTCAGCAACTCATGCAGGTTTTCTAAGTCGGGAATGAAGTCTTCTGGCGTTTCCGGGCGATCGGCTTTATAAGTCTCGTCAGCTTCGTGGCGAAAAGTTGCCTCAGCCAAATCAAAAGCGATCGCCATTGCTTGAGGCTGTTGTGTTGCCATTACCTCCAGCAGGCACTTCACAAAACCAAAACATATACTCGTAGGAATCCCTGCTTTAGTACGCAGTCCTCCATCTCGCCCTTTGGCGAAAGCAAAGTATGAACGATAAGCCAGCGAGTGTCCATCTACGAGGATGAACGTGGGGCGTGTTGCAGTTGCAGAAGTGAAAGTTTCAGACATAGCCCTATTTTAGCCAGAAGCTTTGTCACATAGTTAGCAATTTCAGATGCTTGTTCTGCTTGGCTTTGTTGACAATAGTCCAGTTTTTGCGCACTAAATAAACTTGTGTATAATCTTAGACAAATTTCTGTCTACGCATTTGCAGCTTTAGTACGGAAGGCAAGTAGAACCAACTTTTGGCAGAGATATCAGCCCAATTAAGCACGTGAGTATAAGCATAGTAACCAGATAGTAACTATATCCCCAACTTATCACCAGAAGTTGGGGATCTATACTCCTAAGCCTTTTATGTTTAATTAGGTTAACCTAGCTTACTTCTCAGGAACCAACAAAAACTAGCTTAATATTTCGACATAAGATTACCACTATCAAAACCTCTTGCCTTAATCAAACTTTATATATACCAATCAAAAAGTCTATTTATCGAAGGAATTTAAACATAATAACTTTACATAAAGTTACGTGTATTTATCAAGACTACAAGCAAAGTTTCAGAGTTAGAAATAGGTTAGTAATCCCGTAATGATTCGTTTCAGAAAGGCATCTTTTATTCATGACAACAAAACTATTCAACACTCTAGCGGCTGCTACAACTTTGGCAGGAATTGTTGCAACATCTGGAGCAGCTAATGCAGCTTCTCTCTCCTACACTAGTTCTAGTAATTACGAACTCACGGATATCATTGATACACCTCTAAGCATCCAAAAATTTAACTCATCTCTAGGCACACTCCAAGGTGTAACAATAGAATTTACTGGAGACATACTCGGAAATGCAGGTTTTGAAAATAGAAGTCCAACCGCAAGTCAAACCACAGTAAATCTTAGCAGTCAATTCAGCTTAAAACTAAATAATCAGTCTTTGTTTGCACTGAATCCACAATATACTTCCAGTTACCAAGTTGCCAAATACGATGGCATTACTGATTATAGTGGCACATCTGGAAAGACTCTTTCTAATTTAACTGCCACACAATCTGGTATCCAGACTTTCACTAATACGCAATTCTTGCAGTCTTTCACTGGTAATGGCGACATAGACTTTTTGTTCTCAGCTCTAGCCAGCTCAGTAGTTACGGGTTCGGGCAACATGAGATCCTATATTGATACTTATGCCAAAGCAGGTATCAAAGTAACTTATGACTACGATGAGGTGACAGCAGTACCTGAGTCTTCTGCCACACTGGGAATTGGTTTAATTGCTGGGCTTTGTTTATTGTCACAACGTAAAAAAAGCTGGATCAAGATGTTTAATTAATAGACTTTCTTGAATAGGTAGATTTCTTCTATTCTATCTATCAAGCAGCCTCTCTAATTTAAATTAAAAAACCCGATTCTCGAAAAAATCGGGTTTTTTATTGTGCCTATTAGGCTAAATTTTTAATAATATTTAAAAAATCCTATTCTTGGCGATCGCCATAAATAATTATTGATATGAAGTGGTTGATTAGAGAACCCAATTTTTTATATGACTCCCCACTGGTCGCCAGAGCCTGTTAACCTCTTACTGGAACTTAAAACCTAGGAAATTATGCAGAAAGCATCTACTGACAATCAGGCTGCTGCAAAAGACATTAAGCTACTAGTTTTGGATATAGATGGCACGATCGCTGGACACTCTAATACCATTAGCGAACCTGTAAAGCAAGCAATTTTTGCAGCGCAAGCACGAGGAATTCAAGTGGCGATCGCAACAGGTAGAATGTATCGTTCAGCCTTGCGCTTTCACCAAGATATCGGCTCTACCCTACCATTAATGGCCTATCAGGGAGCCTGGATTCAAGACCCAATCAGCCAAAAAATTCATCGCCATTGGGTTGTTTCCAGAGAAATCGCCCACCAGTTACTCGACTATTTTGAAAAGCCTGAGCTGCGATCGCTTCTATCTGTTCACTTTTACATCAACGATCAACTATACGTTCGTGAGTTAACCAGAGAAACCAAAATTTATGCAGAACGTTCTGGTATTATTGCGATTCCTGTAGGTGATTTGCGTCAAGCCTTAACGAATGAACCGACAAAAATTCTTGCTTTATCTGATGACACTGACGTAATCGATAAGTTATTAGGAAATTTGCGCCGCCAATACACACCCGCTGAACTTTATATGACAACCTCGGTTGCTACCTTTTTTGAAGCAACTAACGCCTCCGTAAATAAGGGGACTGCTATACGTTACCTAGCGGAAGAATTGCTGGGATTACAGTTAGCCAACGTTATGGCGATTGGCGATAACTTTAATGATGTGGAAATGCTGGAGTATGCCGGACTTGGTGTAGCTATGGGTAACGCACCAGCAGGAGTGCAAGCGATCGCTAAGTGGGTAGCTCCTAGCGTAGAAGAAGATGGGGCAGCAGTAGCAATTGAAAAGTTTTTGCTGTAGTGAAAACACTTTTTAAAATCTAACCCATACAAATCAGAAAGGACACCGACGACTGGCCGTGTTTCGTCTCGGTGCCCTAGCTGGTTCGCTCCTCACACACCTGCTAATGTATCCGAGGTGGTGCATTGAGTCAATAGCTATATAAAAAGTTTTTATTTTTGCCTAAGCGACATTACCGATTTATAGCTCCAAAGGCGCAAAAACCCCCAGATTTTCCTCTAGGACAAATTTTAATACTGACTGAGTAGCCATGAGCAATCCGAGTCTAGCTTGGGCTAGCTCTGGTGAGGTAATTTTCACCTCACCCCAAATCCGGCAATTAGACCAAAACTTTTCAAAAGCTTGGCTCAAATTCAGCGCTACTTTTTCCCATTTCACAGAACCGCTAACATCAGGGCACTCTATGTTGTCTACCACTTGTATTAATTCGCCAATTAAACGACGCTCATCTGGGTGATTAAGTTGTAGTATTCCGTCGCAATTAAGCCAAGGTAGGGGGTTAGGAGAGATAACATCCCAATAAGCTGGACTAGTATTTGGAACTGGTTCTCTAAGTTTAATCAACCCCTCTCGATGAGCCAGCAGCACTAACGAACAGCAGCGTGCATGAGCATATTCAACAGCAAACAATGAATTGGGCACTGGGCATTGGGAATGGAGAAGAGACAAGTCAGAGGGGGGA
>JADEXV010000147.1 GCA_015206945.1 Nostocales cyanobacterium LEGE 12452
CTTCCAAGGAGCCTGATTGTTTTTCCACAGCCCTTCGAGATAGTTTTTATCGCGTAAAGTATCCATTGGTTGCCAAAACCCATCATGTCTGAAAGCAGATAGCTGTTCCATATCAGCTAGCTTTTCTAATGGCTCTTGCTCCCACACTGTAGAATCGTCAGCAATTAAGTTGATTACTTCTGGTTCTAACACAAAATAACCGCCATTAATCCAAGCTCCATCACCTTCGGGTTTTTCCCGAAAGCTGGTGATTTTGGTTTGCTCATATCCTAAAGAAATAGCACCAAAACGCCCCGCTGGTTGAACAGCTGTGAGTGTTCCTAAGCTACTTTGTTCTTTGTGAAACTTAACTAGCTCAGTGATATTAATATTACTGACACCATCGCCATAGGTAAAGCAAAAAGTCTCATTACCAAGATGTTCGCTGATTCGCTTTAAGCGTCCGCCTGTCATTGTATTATCACCCGTATTTACTAAGGTGACACGCCAGGGTTCTGCATAACCAGAATGCACGTTCATCTGGTTAAAGCGCATATCAAAGGTAACATCTGACATGTGTAAAAAGTAATTAGCAAAATACTCTTTAATTATGTAACCTTTGTAACCACAACAAATAATAAAGTCATTAATGCCGTGGGCAGAGTATGTTTTCATTATGTGCCAGAGAATTGGCTTACCACCAATCTCAACCATCGGCTTGGGTCTAACACTGGTTTCTTCACTGAGGCGTGTACCAAGACCTCCAGCCAAAATCACCGCTTTCATGCAATTACCTCGGAGATTTGTAGGGATATGATTATTTGACTTTTTCGAGATGAAGAGGATGCACTTAAAGGGAGAAAAATGTATTTCTGATTTCTGTTTCTCCGTCAATAATCTAACTGTAATTTCCGATGAAATTATAAAGGAAAGATAAATTAAAATCTTTTCTATATAAAAGCTCTATGAATATCTATAAATACAGAAATAAATTACTCAATGAAATAAAAATGTTACCTATAAAATAACTAGGGTTAGCGACAGCTAACCCTAGTAAGGCTTGATTTGTTCAATCAAAATCAATAATATGCTAGTAACAAAAAGTACTTGTTTCTAGTTAGTTTTTTCCATATTACTTGAGCCTTGAAATAAAGGGTCACATTTGTTTTCGATGACTACACACATATTACTGAGTGCTTGTTGATAATTATCCATGTCATCTTGCTCAAGAAATATTTTGGCAGATGCCTGTATATCTTCGACAGCTTTCGCCTGGTTTTTGTTAGATTCACTACCGCCATACTGTGCCAGTTCATAGCGAACCATACCTCGTTTGAGATATGCTTTTGCTAGTTTGGGGCTAATAGTTAATGCATGGTTAAAGTCAGCGATCGCTTGATTATATTCTTGCTGATAATTGCTGCTATATTGAGCAATTTGATAATAGACAACGCCCCGCTGGAAGTAAGCTTCGGCTTTCGAGACATTAAGTTGTATGGCTTGAGTAAAATCTGCGATCGCTTTTTTGTAAGTTTGTTGAGATTCACCGCTGTATTTAGCCATTTGGGCGCGGACAATCCCTCGTCTGACATAAGCTTCAATTTCATTATTATCCAGACCAATGGCTCGATTATAGTCTGCGATCGCTAGATTATATTCTCGATCGGGATCGTTGCTATATTCAGCTAGCATGTAGCGGGCATTACCCCGATTTACCAGAGCTTTGATTTGATTGGGATTGATTTTCAGAGCTTGGCTATAATCTGTAACTGCTCCTTCGTAGTCTTTCAGGTTATAGCGGGCATTGCCACGATTTACAATTGCTCTAGCGTGTGTCGGTTCTTGTTCAATTGCTTGGCTAAAGTTGACAATTGCTTTGTCATAGTCTCGCTCTTTGTAAGCAATATAACCTTGCTGATAGGAATCAGCGAAGCTGAGTTTGTTATTTGGTTGGGTAGACTTGATTGTTTGTTGGGTGTAAGCATTTTGGGAAACTAACGGCTGAGTAAATTTAATCATTAAGTCTGCATATCCCAATAAACCAAAACCCAGCAAACAACAAATAACCGGATACAATTTTGACTTTTTGGAAGGTTTATATGAACCGCTGGGAGTCATTGGCTGCCAATAATTAGCTACCTGCGGTGACATAGCTCGCTGGGGAAAATGCGGTGTCTGATTGTAGCGCTTTCTCGCTTTGATTCGCGGTTGGAGATGTTCTCTAGCTTCTATAGCCCGATGTGATGGGAAGGGGTCGCGTCCACCTAATCGCACTGTACGTTCGCACCACGGACAGCTACGCATGTGGTTGTTGTAGCGATGCTGGGGATTTGTTGTGCAGGTAATCAGGGAATCTTCGGCTTCAGCGATGGCTGAGAGCCAAGTCTGGGCACTGGGGCGTAGTTGTGGGTTGTTATGACCTTCTTCAAAACAACGGACAAATAGTTCTTGTAAGCTGGGATGAAGAATTTCCCAAGGGGGGGCAATGGGTGTCGGCAGATAGGGTACGTAACGCTTTTCGCTATAAGTGAAATGACCCGATGCAATGCGGGCTTCGTAAGGTGGTGGCTCAATCGCACCTTGAAAAATCCCCGAAAATGGGTGGGTGCCTTCCATTAAGAGTTGAAATACTAGCACCCCTAACCCAAATAAATCGTGAGAGATTTCGCGATCGTGCTGGGCAAAAGTTTTATTCTGTAGTTCTGGTGGAGTAAACTCTGGTTTACCTACTGGGCAGCGATAAACAACATTGCTGTTTGGGTCGGTTACTTGGAAAGAGTCTGTGTCTATCAAAGTCACCAGTGCCGTATCACTGACGAGGATATTAGACTCGTTCACATCACCAATGCAATATCCACTAGCGTGCAAAGCGGCAAAAGCTGCCGCCAAGTTTCGAGCCGTGCGGAGCAGGTACTGATAGTTGAATAGGGGGCAATGTTGCCGACGGGTTCTGGGGTTGTAAAAGTCGATGATTGGACGCATCCCCTGAATACGTGGCATCAAAAAGCCCAGGATGCTATTTTTGCCATCTGCCGCCCGTAATAAATCCTCTGGCCAAGCAATAGAGATATGCCCTAAACTCGCCGTAGGGTTTTCTGGCGGGTTGGCAAGCATCGCCTGGAGTTTATCAGCATGGGCAGTGGTTGGCTTGTGGTAAATCTTCGCCACCAAATCGTTATCGGATGGCACAGCATAAACACAAGCTTCACCGCCACGCCCTAAACTGACATTGAGGCTGAGGATTTCTTTTCTGGGGGAACAACGTAGTACCTGCATAATGAAATTACCGCTAACGGAAGTTATTGTAAGATGTGAAACCTGTAGATTTGTTGCTCATGAGTCGTTGAATGCGGCTATAATGAGTGTTAAATCATCATCAGTGCGTTGCGTAATCCGCTCTGAGCGTAAAAATTTTACCAATTGCTCCTTCGCTTCTGTCTTATCCTCGGTATTGGCGACAAATTCAAACAGCGGAAAAAAGAATGGTTTGTGAGGTTCGCCAACAACCATATTCAAAGCCAGCATTTGTAATCCGTCGGTGATGATACCAACGTTTACTATGTCTGTACGCCATAATCTCATTTGTGCTGTATCTAAGGCATTAGGCGAAGTTAAAAAAGTGGTTTGGTTGATGTATTCACCGCTGTCAGGCATAGTCAGTGCCAGCAGGTTGCCCAGACGATCTTTTGCTACTGCCAAACCATCACCTATCTGAACTACAGCTACAACTTCTGGTGTCGCAACCAGCATAATTAAGGTAGTTGCTAAATCTTGAGGCTGTTTGTCACAAGTAGCCGCCTCATCCTCTACAGCTTTTTTGGCGGCTAGTATGGCATCATTTAAGAGCGATCGCACCAATGTATCATCAGTCAAACTTTTTCGGGTCAGCCCCTTGGTAGAAATGTTTTCGATTGCTGTCTCCACAGCAACCATCGCTCCCACTTTCCCAAGGCTAGCAGAACCCGCGCCATCTGCTGCGGCCGCCACTAAAACATTATCTGACAATATTTGCCAGTGATGAGCATCCTGACATAATTGATTGTTTTTTAAGTGACTTGTACCACATACAGACGCAGCCACAATCCGCCATTGAGCAATCTGTTTTGATATGTTCATAAATTTTTTTTCAAGCAGCTAGCTGTGTAAACATCAAGCTGCGATTTTTCATTAAACAGTTCCCCAACCAATCGGCGGTAGTGCTACCTGTTCGTCTACTTGTGAATGAGAAACAGCCGACATACTAGTTGACAGCCAGACAAACATCTCGATAAAATTTAATCCTTTAAGCTTTAAGGGAGTACGTACAGTTATTTGATTTAAACGCGTCATATTCGCATTTTCTACTCCAACTGTAAAGAATGCTACCCGCTTGTTTGCCTCGTCTCCCTGTAGACGCTGGGATGCTTGCTCTACCACTTGCTCTAATTCACCTTGGGGTTCTCCATCGGTAATCATAAATACCCAAGGACGATAGTAAGCAATCCCGTTGGCACGATACTGAGATTTACGCTCTTGAATTATGTCCAAAGCTTTATGAATTCCCGCACCCATTGTAGTCAAGCCTTGGGCTGTCAAAATCGGCGGATTGAATTGATCGGCAGTCACAAAGTCTTGTACTACATTGATATTGCTATCAAAAGTGACGATCGCCACTTCCACCCGTCTGGCGGCTAAAGAATTTTTGACTAATTCATCCTTTAAGCTTAGTAAACCCTGATTTAAAGCCTCAATCGCCTCTCCTTGCATCGACCCAGATGTGTCTAATAAAAGTACACAAGGACAACGTGGTTCTGGGTTCTCAGCAAATTCTACTACTTCATCAAGTCTTAATGTATCATGCATAACTTTTTGTGTTATGTTAAAGTCCAAAGCTTTATTTCCCTTTGCTCAGAGTATATAGTTTCAATCGCCGAGGCGACTACAGAATATAGTATCTATTGGTAGACGCTCTAATCTTTATTAAACAAATTATTTTCATGAAGTTCTCTATATATTTAAGATGAACTTGAGTACAGCTTAGTTTAGCAAAAAAGAGTTTATCAAAACCCAGCATTACCTGTTGTAATGTATCTACCAAAAAGTTATATCCATTAAACCTACAGTACAATAAATACGTAAACTTTCCTAGATAAGTTTTTAAAGATTTTATGTAGAAGAATCGTTTCTTTAAGGGAAAGTAATTAACCATAATTAAGCTCGTTAACTTTAGAAGTATACCAGTGTAACTACGCGAAGTTGGAATCAAATTTGCATCTTCAAGTAAGTGGGCATAAATAAACATCATTATTAAGGTCTTCACTCAAAAGTTGTCAGTAGTTAGTAAAATCCAGAATTAACCGACATCTACTGATAATCTAGCTATGATAGATGCTTACCTTTATTCATACCTACTTGTTTTTTGAGTCAGATTAAGTAAAATGTGCTAAATGTAACAAAGGACTTAGAAACCTTACAATTTTTAATATATGTACATATTTTCAAATAAATAATTGGTGGTTAGAGCAATATTACAAACAAGAGAATACTTTATAGATCATATTTTCAATCTACAAATGTTCGGTTGTTGATTCCGCAAAAAACTTGAAAAATATGAATAACTCAGGTACATTCACCAAACTACGCCCTCTAAGTTTATTAAGACAATTATCCAATTGTTCCGACAGTACTTGTTTACAAGTATTGAGTAACTCAGTTGCTTGGTCGATTTACTTAGAACAGGGCAAAATAACTTACGCTACCCATTCCGTGGAACCCTTTGATCGATTAGAACGCCATTTGCGACGCCTCAGCCAGCAAATTCCACTCCTGACTAATGAGGTTCGCACTCAAGTACGGCTGATGTTTGAACCTGACTCACACAGTCAGTTAATCAAAGATGACACTAATTCCAGAAGCAACCCTCCTGAGTATCAGGCTATATCCTGGCTTGTTAGTCAACAACATCTACATTCTACACAAGCAGCAGTGTTGGTTCAAGAATTAGTTAAAGAGGTCATTGAATCATTTTTACTCATCAAGGAAGGTACTTATGAATTAACAGAACCAATTGAGAAAATGCCAAAAATTTGCAGGCTAGGTGTAGAGAAAATTCTAGAGTATTGCCAAGTAAGATTACAGAATTGGCAGACTTTTGTACCTAAAATTTCTTCTCCATATCAACGTCCATATCTGTTGATTAAGAGCAAGTTTGACGATCAAGATTTACCAAATCTACAGCCAGATTTAATTAACTGGATGAAGGGTTTTAGCCTGTGTCATCTGGCTGTAATTTTGAACCAAGATGAAATTCAATTAGTTCGCAATTTATACCCTTACATTCTTAAGGGTGCGATTATCCTCCATGAACCCGATCCACCATTTGATAAATTACCAAAGATTTTTGAGGAGCAATCGCTTTTCTCAAAATTGATTTCAAGGTTAGTTGACACCAAACAAGAACTAAGTAGCACTGTCAATTCTTACCTAAATATTCCTGAAGAGAAAATAGTTCCTGTTCAGCGATTACCACAGATTTCTACTCCTCCAAAAGAAAACTTTCAGGAACCAACAATATCAAATAACATAAATTCTGCTTCCCAAAGAGTAATGGCTGCTACTGTAACAGTAAAAAAAGTCCACAAAATCGTTTCTGTAGATGATAGCCCTACAATTCTTAAAGAAATCAGTTATTTCTTAGAAAATGAAAATTTTTCTGTAGTGACTATTAACGATCCAGTGAAAGCAGTTTTGTCAATTATAAGGCACAAACCGGATTTAATTTTGTTGGATTTAAACATGCTAGGAATCGACGGATATGAGTTGTGCCGAATTATACGAAATAATTCACTATTTAAAAATACTCCTATTATCTTTGTCACTGGGAATAAAGGAATTGTAGACAAAGTAAAAGCGAAATTAGTTGGCGCTTCCGGATATCTGACTAAACCGTTTACTCGCGCCGAACTATTGAAAATAATCTTTATGCATTTGACTTAAATTAACTGTCAACTGCAAAGCTTAACCCACAAGTATTGTATTCAAAATGTAATCAACTCAAGTTAGCAAAAAAGTCCATTGCCACAATAGACAGGTTTAGCGATGCAAAAACTGGCCCCTGTCTGCTACAAACTTTTAGGCTATGGTAGAGAAATCATAATTTGGGTTGTTGTAGCCTGGATTTGATATGGCGGATGTTATGAGGTCAGAACTGCTGAGTAAACTGCTGACATCAGTTCCTATATTCTGGCTAGGCTTAGTACTACCTAGTGATATTAGTTCGCCACTAACAGAGAAATTCCAACCTTCATTACCAATGAGTGTTTTGCCATCACCACTGGCTTCAATCCGGTTTCCAAGGAGATTGCTGTTAGTTACATTAGCAGTGTTGCCACTACCGAGGATATCGTTTTTACTACCAGGTAGTATATTGGCATTACCAAGGATATCGTTGTTATTGCCTAAGTTCCAGTTACCGTTACCGTTGGTTGTGCTATCGCTACCAAAGCCCCAGTTGCCATTACCTTCGGTTTTGCTGCCATCACCGTAGTTCCAGTTACCGTTACCGTTGGTTGTGTTAGCGCTACCAAAATTCCAGTTACCATTACCGTCGGTTGTGTTGTTACTACCATATAGCCAGTTACCGTTACCTTGACCACTGTTACCGATAGCATTTGCACTATCTAATTTTTGAATATCAGATATCCAGTTGTCGCTCTTATAAGGTACAGGTTGACCGTTGCCAGTTTCAGGTAGGTTGCTACCACTTTCCTTGGAGGGGGGAGTGTTACCAAATGGTAAGTTACCAGGGAGATTACTACCGCCACCAGATGCGCCACCAAAGGGGTTGCTACCGCCACCAGATGTGTTGCCGCTAGATGCGCCACCACCAGCAAAGCTACTACCACCACCAGATGCATTACCACCAGATGCGCCACCAAAGGGGTTGCTACCACCACCTAACTCACTAATATCACCGCCAACAACTCCGATGAGTTGATTGAACGGATTATTGGTATCAGTTAAAGCCCGCTCGTCAAGTGGTCGCTCGTAATTATATTTGTACTTTCCATCTTCACTGGTTGTGGATGAGTTGTCACCACCGATGAAGGAAGCGAAAGTATTACTACCGCTAGCAGCGCCACTAAAACTACTGCCACTATCTAAACTGCTGCCATCGGTAGACTGCCATTTGCCATCACTGAAAGAAAAATTGCCATTACCAGTTGAACTGTTGCTAGTACTTTGTGAGCCAACAGTTTGATTGCTATTGTCAGAAGTTGCCATTAGAATTAAACTCCTATTACTCAAACTTAAATTCCTCTTGATAGAGGAATATTAATGAGATGAATGAAAGTATTTTTTTTACTTTCATTTTCAAAAAAATATACTAATAAAAACAGTAAGCACCACCTTTAGCAAAAGTATATAAAATCAGATTTACATTTAAAATGAACAAAATTTCGATTGAATTGCCTATTCTTTAGATTGGATTGTCTATTCTTTCGATATTGTTGAGCTAGATTTCAGCAACTTGTCCGATAATCCTTATAGTGAATGCTTTAGAAGCAACTTGTACAGTGATTTTTTCGGCTGAAATAGGGCAAATTTATCTCTTTGGAGTTCTACAACACAATGCAATATAATTACACTACAAAAAAGAGGAAAGTGTAATTTTTGTAGTCTATTGAGTGAGAAAATATTACTTGTAAGGTTTTATCGAGTTTTAAAGATTCAAGTTCTGCGATCGCCAGAGCAAACGCATCTAAATTACTCGCGATCGCAACCAATGTTAAGAACCAATGAAAAAATCAGCATTTCTCATTTGATTTATTTTCCAAGTCTCAAAGCCATATCTACGATGGGCTACGCCTTGTGAAATTGTGGTCATTCTTAATCTCAACAAGCTGGGCTTGTTGATAACAGAGAAAAAATTATGTCCCTTTTACATAATGTAATAATTGCTAAACTATGGACTAATAATGCTAGAAAGTAAAACTAGAGTGAATCCTCAAGATAAATTAAGCAACTAATTGTTGGAAAAGCGCTGTTGAAGTTTTTGAAATCGGAAAAAAGGGGTCTTAAACCCGGTTATTCATTCGCCAGTCATACAGAATACCCAACTGAATTCTGACTCCTGACTCCTGAATTATGTTCAATAATAAAATTTCTGACTATGGAGTATAAAAAATGAAAAGTGTAGTAAGCGCAGCAGTTATATTAACATTGATTGGTGGAGCAAATTGTCTTCCTAGCTATGGGATATTATCAAATATCAATCCTTCAAGCATAGAAGTTAAATCAATTGCTCAAGGTAATCATCAACAATTGATGGCTAGAGTTGGAAGTACTTTAAATACTCCATTTTATCTGAGATATGGAAGGACAGCTTACCTCCCCACTGAAAAGATTGAAATCAAATTTTCAAAAGTTATCCAGGATTCGCGGTGTCCTTCTGATGTAACTTGTATTTGGCAAGGGCAAGTTATTATTGGATTAGACATCATAAAAAATGGTCAGCAAGTTTCAACATTAACGCTAACCCTTGTACCAGGTCGTGATGCTTTACCAATTCAATTTTTAGATAAGTATTCTGTGAAATTGATAGGAGTTTCCCCGTACCCAAATAGCAAAAAGCCGATCGCACTCAGAGACTACATTGCTAAAATTGTTGTTAGTAGAAATTAGATAACCAACCTTTAACACATTTTTTCTGAAACAAAACACCCGGATTTTTCACAAGTGAGAAATCCGGGCGTATGTAGTTTAAGGTCAAAATCAACCAAATAAAAATAAAGTCTTACTTCCCTGCGTAGATACATTCTCAGTATTTACTTAATTTTTACATTGCCAGTCTAACGTAGTAGGATTGTTCAAGTGAAAGGGTAAGCCTTGCGAGACGAGTAGCCATCGAGCGCTTCTTGCACCCTAAAATAAGAGCAAAAGACGATTCCTAAAACAAGCACACTCCATGCGTATTTCTCTAAATTGGCTGCGCGAACTAGTAGAGATAAAACTTAGTCCAGAAGAATTAGCCGAAACCCTGACAATGGCGGGGTTTGAGGTTGAAGAGATTGAAGACCGCCGCACTTGGGCAAATGGCGTGGTGATCGGCAAAGTGCTTGAGCGTCAACCCCATCCCAACGCCGATAAATTGAGTGTTTGCCAAGTGGATATCGGTACAGGTGAAACTTTAAATATTGTCTGTGGCGCTGCCAATGTGAAGGCAGATATCTATGTCCCAGTGGCAACTACGGGTACTTACTTACCCAAAATTGATTTAAAAATTAAACCTGCAAAACTACGTGGTGTCCCATCTCAGGGCATGATTTGTTCTTTAAAGGAACTCGGTTTGCCCACCGATGTCGATGGAATTCATATTTTTACCCAGGAAAATTTATCATTGGGTAGTGATGTCCGGCCGTTGTTGGGTTTAGATGATGTAATTTTAGACTTGACTGCAACTGCCAACCGCGCTGATGCTTTGAGTATGGTAGGTGTAGCCAGAGAAGTAGCAGCTTTAACGGGTGGAAAGTTGAGCATTCCTGAACCTGCTAAAGTCTCTATTCCCAAAAATGCCGGAAATTTAGCTTTAAAAATTGCCGATACCCAAGCTTGTCCTGCATACATCGGTACGGTAATTGAACAGGTGAAAATTGCTCCATCTCCCGAATGGCTGCAACAGCGTTTGCGGGCGGCTGGGGTACGTCCGATCAGTAATGTGGTGGATATTACTAACTACGTTTTGTTGGAATGGGGACAACCACTGCACGCCTTTGACCGCGATCGCCTAAAATCTGTTACAGGTAGTGAAAATTTAAGCATCGGCGTTCGCTTCGTCAATAATGGAGAATCTCTCAAAACCCTAGATGGACAAACTCGCACCCTAACATCCCAAAATTTGTTAATTACCGCTAACGAAAAACCCGTTGCACTGGCGGGAGTCATGGGTGGGGAAGAAACAGAAGTCTATGAAGGGACTCAAAGCCTAGTTTTAGAAGCAGCTTTATTTGGTTCCGTGGCAATTCGCCGTTCTTCGCGCAGTGTGGGGTTAAGAAGTGAGGCTTCTGGCAGATACGAACGGGGAGTTAACCGGGCTGAGTTGGAAATAGCCAATCGCCGCGCTTTATCCTTAATTAGCGAATTGGCTAGTGGAATTATAGTCCAGCAAGAAGTTGCCGACACCCGCCCCGATCCGTCTACTTGGAGTCGTTCTATCGCCCTGCGTTTAGACCGAGTTAATCAGATATTGGGACCCATCGATTTAGAAGAGGACACAGGCGAACTGCAAAAACAAGATGTTGAGCGCATCCTGACTGCATTGGGGTGTCAGTTAACTTCTTCAGGAGAAGATAGCAGCCATCAACCTACGTGGTCAGTTTCCGTCCCACCTTATCGTTACCGTGACTTAGAGCGAGAAATTGATTTAATTGAAGAAATCGCCCGTCTCTATGGCTACAACAAATTTTGCGATACTCTACCAGAAAAAGCGGAAGCTGGTTATCTGCCTTTAGATCAAGAACTAATTCGCAAGTTACGAGCTTTCTTGCGGGCTGAAGGATTGACAGAATTAATCCACTATTCTTTAGTCAAACCAGGAGAAGACAGAAATATAGTCCTGTCCAACCCCTTATTTGTCGAATATTCAGCGCTGCGAACCGATTTGATATCGGGGTTAATTGATGCCTTTCAATACAATTTAGAGCAAGGTAATGGTGCGCTGAACGGTTTTGAAATCGGGCAAATTTTCTGGCAAGAAGAAGACGGTTTGCAAGAAACAGAAACCCTGGCGGGAATTATCGGAGGCGATCGCACCCTTGGCAAATGGTCAAAAAGTGGACGCGAAGAACCCATCACCTGGTTTGAAGCCAAAGGCATTTTAGAAAGTGTATTTCGGCAACTTAGCTTGCAAATCGAATTTCAACCCGATCGCCGCGACGATCGCTTACATCCAGGGCGTACCGCTTCTCTGTGGATTCGGGGTAACAGACTGGGGATTTTTGGCCAACTCCATCCCCAATTGCGGCGAGAAAAAGGTTTACCAGATTCCGTTTATGTTTTTCAATTGGATCTAGATGTGCTTTTAGATTCGCTAGAACAAGATGAAGTTCTCGTCCCCACATTCCAGCCCTATTCTACCTATCCAGCTAGCGATCGCGACATCGCCTTTTTCGCACCCGTGAAAATCTCAGTTTCCGAAATTGAAAAAGTAATTACCAAAGCTGGTAAAGATTTGCTCGAATCGGTGGAATTATTTGATGAATATCGTGGTGAAAACGTCCCCGAAGGACAGCGGAGTTTAGCATTTCGCTTAATTTATCGGGCTAGCGATCGTACTCTTACTGAGGCTGAAGTCGAACCAGTACATAATAAAGTCCGCGAAGCCTTGGTGGAAAAATTCGGCGTCAACTTGAGAAGTTAGTCATTTGTCACTTGTACTGAGCGTAGTCGTTGGCGCAGCCTCTCGTAGAGAAGTATTTGTCATTTGTCATTTGCTAGGAGTGAGAAATTAATAATTCCTCACTCCCTGATGCACTGGCTGCAAAATCTAAAATCCAAAATCTAAAATCCAAAATCCAAAATAGTCTTAACTATGCCTAAATATGTACTTTGGGGAACTTACTGCGAAGACGTTATCGAAAAACGCGCCCCCTATCGTCAAGCTCATTTAGACGGATTAGCAAAACAGAAAGAATCCGGTGTGCTGATTACCATCGGCCCCACTAAGGATGTTACAAAAGTTTTTGGGATTTACGAAGCCGAAGACGAAGCCACTGTGCGCCAGTTAATTGAAAACGATCCTTACTGGAAAAATGGCATCTGGACTGAATATTCAGTCAAAGAATGGATTCAAGCTTTATAAATTGGTGTTGGGCATTGGTCATTGGGCATGGGAAGATGAGCTTGAATGTTAAACCTCTGAACTCGTAAGTTGAGCCTCTGAACTTGGAAGTTGAACCTCTGGGCTTGAACGTTGAGCCTTTGAACTTGGAAGTTGAACCTCTGAACTCGGAAGTTGAACCTCTGAGCTTGAACGTTGAACCTTTGAACTCAGAAGTTGAACCTCTGAGCTTGAACATTGAGCCTCTGAGCTTGAAACTTTCAGTTTTAATTTTCCCTAATCTCCCACGCTACGGGAAGCTAAAGCTACATCATCTCCAGTCTTTTCTTCTCTACGAGGCGTTGCTGAAAGAGTAATGGTAATATTTGGCATAATAAAGGTATGAAATGTCCTCAATGTCACTCCACTCAAACTGCTAAAAACGGACACCGTCGAGGAAGACAGTGCTATAAGTGCAAGGATTGTGGTCGGCAATTCCTTGAATCATACCGTCCCTGGCGTTACTCAGATGACATCAAGCAACTGTGTATCAAAATGTATCTCAATGGCATGGGGCTGCGCGGCATCGAACGAGTTACCGAGATCCACCACACTACCGTCATGCACTGGATTCGAGATGCTGGACATCCCCTTAGAGATGCCCCGGAAGCTGAAGAAATCCCAGAAATAACTGACTTGGATGAACTACAAACCTTTGTAGGTAACAAGCGCAATAAACTTTGGATTTGGACTGCGGTCAATCATAAGCAAGCAGGAATTTTGGCTTGGGTCATCGGCGATCGCAGCAGCGAAACCTTCCAGTTGTTATGGTCTATCGTGAAGTGCTGGCACTGTTTCTTCTACGTCACGGATGGATGGAAGGTTTATCCTATGTTCATCGCCGAAGGTGATCAGATTGTCAGCAAGACTTACATGACTCGGGTTGAGGGGGAGAACACCCGTCTGCGACATTACCTAGCACGGTTGCACCGGAAAACCTTGTGCTACTCCAAATCCATCGAGATGTTGAAGTGTTCGCTCCGCTTGCTGCTGCATTATTTGAAGTATCGGACAGTTCCCCTCCCTGCTTAAATCATTACCTATTCAGCAACGCCCTCTACGAGACGCTGCACGTAGCTTGCTTCCCGTAAGAGTACAATTTTGAATTTTAAATTTTGAATTGATTTCTCCCCATGCCTACATAATTATGAAAACTTGGCAAGTTGATTTTTATCGTCGTCCCTCACCAGATGCGTCTGGACAAATTTTATGGGAATTGTTGATTTGTGACGCAACTCGCAGCTTTCAATATGAAGCCACCTGTCTCCAGTCAGCAGCAAATTCTAATTGGGTTGCAACTCAACTAGAGCTAGCTGCTGGTGAAAAATTGCCAGATGTAATTCAGGTGTTTCGTCCTCAGTCTCTAAGCTTAATTGAAGCGGCTGGACGCAACTTAAGTATAAATGTCGAACCTACCCGCCACACCTTGGCGTTAAAGCAGTGGTTACAAGAAAAGCAATATCCCTCAACGCTGGATAAACCACCCCCAACACCATTACCAGAAAACCTGTGGGGAGAACAATGGCGTTTTGCGACTCTAGCTGCTAGTGATGTAGAAACGAGTTTTAGCGATCGCCCCATTCCCATTTTGCACATTCCAGAACATTTCAAACCCATCAATTTAGGTTTGGCATCAACAGTCCCCGTTCCTGGTGTAGTAATTTATGGTGGACGGCAATCAATGCGCCTAGCAAGGTGGTTGCAGCAAGCCCGTCCCGTCAGCTTGAACTACATTTCTGGCACACCGGATGGCTTAATATTAGAAGCTAGCTTGGTAGATAGATGGATTGTTGCCACATTTGAAGATCCAGAAGTTACAACAGCAGCCCAAGCATTTGAACAACGCAAAAAGCATTGCCGAGGATTGCATTTTTTGTTAGTTCAACCCGATGATTCTGGTATGACTTATAGCGGCTTTTGGTTATTGCGAGCAGAAAATTGATATTAATTTCCAAAAATATTTATCTGCTTAATTTTTATAGCTAAATAAATCGACTATAGAGATAAAAGTGAGGCGGAGGTAATGAACAAATTAAACTATTTCTTCCTGCTTTTGACTTAAATACATCGCAATTCCTTTCTCATAGTAAGCTGCTTCATTAATAAAAATAGGATAAACAGTAGACGCTCCTTCATAGAAAATATCTTTTCCTTCAAAAGTCAGAAATATTGGATCACCTGGATGCAAAGGTTCATAATCCCTAAACTGAAGCTGGGGGTGAATCATGGCTTGAATTTCCCCGCGTAGGTGCAGCCCGCCATAGGCATCGCTTCTAGGATAATCGATAGTCTTAATGTATTTATAAAGTGTAAGGTGGTTGCTCGTCTGCGGAATGTTCCCCTGATTGCACCGTTCAAAATAATCTAAAACTGCATAAATAAGCTGTTCTGTTTCCTGAAATAATTTGGCGTTTAAAACATTTTGAGCTACAGCACCAACTTCTATAACAAAACCCAATTCGCACAAAGAACGGAGAAAACCATTTTCTTTAGATTCCTGATTAATAAAGACTTTCACCAAAGGATTGATAGAACTTAAATAAGCGCCTAACCGAAGCAATAAAGGATGCATATCACAAAAAATCAGACTTAAGCCCATATTGGCAGTTGTGCTGTGCAAATCAACAATTACATCTACAAAGGGCTGATTTTGCGGTTGCAATATCTGTTGAATTGCTTTTGCGCGCGTATCTTCATAACTTGAGAGTTGGGGATTTTGTAAACCTTGATTAGTGAAACAACGATTTAAATCTTTTTCAATGTATCGTTTGCCTTCTTCAATAGCTTTGAGATTGCCAAGTAATGCCAGAGTTTCAAAACTTGCCCTGTTAATTAAATTAGGATATTGCTGAAACTTTTTGACTAAATGTACTCCTGTTAACTCATTACCGTGGTTTCCTCCAACGATCGCAACTCGTTCAATCTGACTCATAACAACCTCATATCTAAAAACTACCCTACGGTTATTGAGAATGGTGCAAGATCCAAGATAGAAGTATAGCTTCTGCTGACTAAATCTTGTAAAAGACTGACGCGATCGCTCCATGTTCGAGTCAAAATATGATAACTGTTAAGCTGTTGGTTTTGGTATAAAAGGGGAGCAAATTTATGGAGAAGGACTTTCAAGCGATGCCTGCGGCGGTCACTGAGCGCAGCCGAAGTGCGGGCTACGCCTACGCTGAACTTTACAAAAACGCCCTCCTCAATGACGTACTCCCCTTTTGGGAAAAATATTCTCTCGATTGGCAGCAAGGCGGCTATTTCACCTGCCTCGATCGCGAAGGCAAAATTTATGATACAGACAAATTTATCTGGCTGCAAAACCGCCAAGTATGGACTTTTTCCATGCTTTACAACCAGCTAGAAAAGCGCGAAAATTGGCTAAAAATTGCCAGCAACGGCGCTAATTTTCTCGCCCAACATGGCAGAGATAGCGATGGTAACTGGTACTTTGCCCTCACCCGTGAAGGAAAACCATTGGTTCATCCTTACAACATCTTTTCTGATTGCTTTGCGGCGATGGCATTTAGTCAATATGCACTTGCTAGCGGCGAAGAATGGGCAAAGGATGTAGCAATGCAAGCTTATAACAACGTATTACGCCGCAAAGATAACCCAAAGGGCAAATATAATAAAACCTATCCCGGCACACGCCCGATGAAATCATTGGCTGTACCAATGATTTTAGCCAACCTGACTCTAGAAATGGAATGGTTGCTACCAAAAGAAACACTAGAGAATGTTCTAGCTGAGACAGTCCGGGAAGTGATGACCGATTTTCTCGACCAAGAACAGGGACTAATGTACGAAAATGTTGCCCCTGACGGTTCCCACATCGATTGTTTTGAGGGACGACTGATTAATCCAGGTCACGGTATCGAAGCTATGTGGTTTATCATGGACATCGCGCGTCGCCAAAACGACACCAAAACTATTAACCAAGCCGTTGATGTGGTGCTAAATATCCTCAATTTTGCTTGGGATAATGAGTACGGCGGATTGTATTACTTTATGGATGCAGATGGTCATCCCCCACAACAATTGGAATGGGATCAAAAGCTGTGGTGGGTTCACCTAGAGTCTTTGGTTGCATTAGCGATGGGCTATCGGTTGACAGGGCGTGAGGTGTGTTGGGAATGGTATCAAAAGATGCACGATTACGCCTGGTCACACTTTGCTGATGCAGAATACGGTGAGTGGTTTGGCTATCTCAATCGGCGTGGAGAAGTATTGTTGAACCTCAAAGGTGGCAAATGGAAAGGATGTTTTCACGTACCGCGTGCATTGTACCTTTGTTGGCAGCAATTTGAGGCATAGACAGGCTGCAAGCCTAATACAATATCTTGTTTTAGTACACCCATTGCTAATAAAATGCTAGTCTATCCATTTTTTTCCTGCCACTCCTCCAAAACTTGACTGGCTAGACCATGAACTTAGCCTTAGCGGTTGGCTTGGCTTACCAATTACTAAAGAGTAAACTACAAACTAAATTCGACCGCGCCATCTTCATCTACATCTGCATTCTTACCCATAGCAGTAGGTTTAAATTTAGAACCATGAATTAATTCATCAAAAGCAATTCCTGGATTTTGGTGAAGAATATTTAGGACACTCATAAAATCTCGCACAATCTCCCCTGGTGTCATTAATGCTTCTGCACCCAAGCGATTAATAATTTCTTGCACAAACTCCTTCAACTCACGATTTGTCAAAGTCTGTTCATAACCAAAATTGAGTGCATGAATCTCAGCTAAACGTTGCAAAAGCGTCAATATTTCTCCTTCACTCAACGGATTTAGCCGAATTACTGGCCCTAAATGTTCTTGAACATTAGCTTGGGCAACAAAACGGCTTTCTTTTGTGCGTCTTTGCCAAGCTTGGTCTGCAAAAAGCCCGCGTTTGGGGTCTTCTAAAAATTTAGTTGTTCCACCAACAACAATGCCAAGATGTTCTGCTTTGCATTGCATGGTGTCGTTAAACATTGCCAGGAGTCGATTATAATTCTTTTCTCGTGTAACTGTAGTAGATATTTGATATAAATGTACGGCTTCATCAACTAAAATTAACAGTCCTTTATAGCCAATTTCAGCGACAAATTTAGCAAACAGTTTTATATAATCATACCAACTATCATCATCAATAATGACGCGCACTCCTAAAGCTGTTTTCGCCTCAACTTTAGTAGTAAATTCTCCGCGCAACCAGCGCATCGCCGCATTTTTTAAATTATCATCATCCATTCGGTAGCCACGCCAATAAGCGATAATCACACTACCAAAATCAAAACCGTGAACTAAACCTTCAATATACTGAACTACTTCCCTAATTTTCGATTCAACTTGGTCATCAAAACCATCGTCATTCGGACGCATTTCAGTTTCTTTAACCACTTCTTGTTGAATTTTATTAATCCATCCTTCTAAAATGGAGACTAAAGCACCACCATCAGGACGAGTTTTTGTAGCTAGATGGCTCATTAATTCTCGATAGGTAGCTACACCTTCATTGCTGCTTCCAGCTAATCGGCGTTCCGGGGATAAATCAGCATCAGCTACTACAAAACCTTGCTCCATAGCGTGGTTGCGAATTAGTTGTAATAAAAAACTTTTCCCAGAACCGTAGTTACCAATTATGAAGCGAAATGCTGCTACACCTTCTGCAATATCATCGAGATTTTGTAATAGGCTTTTTAGTTCTTTTTCTCGACCTACTGCGATATATTCAACTCCCACTCTTGGTACTACCCCCGCACCAAGGGAATTGATTAAAGCAGTGGAGATTTTCTTCGAGATTTTGAGCTTTGCCATGTATTACACTTCACTTTATTCTAAATGCAGAAGCACGCAGTAAGTAGGTAAGGGATATCATCTTACTACTAAATCTTACGACGGTGATAACAATTTAATTTGACGAAGTATGTCTAGCCATGAGGCCTTCATACATCGCAATCATTTTTTTGACATCTGTTATATACTCCTGATAAACTTTTGGACTTTCCGAATCAGAATTAATTATTAATTCACCAATAGTATCATTTGCCCGTTCATTTATAGAATCGATTAATAAATTTGGCATAGTGATATTTGCTTCGGCAATTTTTTTAATAGCACTATTGGGATTATCTTGTTCAACTATAGCTTTTAATACTTGTAACTCATGTCCTGGAAGATTTCCGAGAAAATTAGTCCATTCTTCAGGGATATTTCCCGATGTCTCAACTTCCGAATTTTCAATTACATTTGAAGATTCAATTATGTCCGAAAATGGGAACAATTCAATATCATCTTCTTGGGAATTATCCGACAAAGGCTCTGGATTCAATGTTTCTACTTGTTGTAGTAATTCCCATACTTGATTTTGTAATGAGTCTCGTTCTTCTTGCAATAATGAAACTTGTCCTTGTAGTTGCTGTAATTCGGCTTTGTGTTCTGCCAGTTGGATTTGTGAAGAATCAAGAACAGCTTGGATATTTTCTCTTTCGGTTTTCGTTGCTACAAGCAATTGATTATTTTGGATTGTCTCAACTTCTAACTCTTGAATCGCAATTCTCAGTTCGTATAATTTTTCTTCTAATTGGGGTTTGAGTCTGCCTAAAAGAGTTAAATTACTTTCAACTTCTTGTTTCTCTTGTTGTAGCTCGGAAATTTGACTTTGCAATTGAGTGATTTCAGCACGAGATACATTACAATTTGACTCTAAACGGCGCTTTTCTGCTGTGAGGATAGAAAAAGCATTGTTCAATTCAGTTTGATTGTTCTGCAAATTATTAATTTCAGTTTGCAGGCTAATAA
>JADEXV010000148.1 GCA_015206945.1 Nostocales cyanobacterium LEGE 12452
TCTGTGGAAATTATCAATAAATTTACTCAAGTAGCTAATGTTAAATCTATTTTTAAAGAACAAAATCAGGGACAATTATCATCTTTTAATGAAGGTTTTTTAGCTGCTACTGGTGACATTATATTTTTTTTAGATGCTGATGATATTTATGACCCTCAGTATTTAGAAAATGCCCTAAACTTTTACACTAGACGCAGTGAATGTGATTTTTTATTTTGTGCGTATCAAAAATTTGGAGCAGTAGAAGGGACATTTCAAGATGATGAAGTTGATTTAGATTTGGGTTATTCAGTAATTAGAACTTTATATAATGGTGACTGGATTGGTTCTATAACTTCAACATTATCAATACGTAGAGAAATAGTCAGAAAATTTTTACCTATTCCAAATTTAGAAGATTGGCGTGTAAGGGCTGATGACTGTTTAGTATGGGGAGCTTCTTTGGTGGGAGCTAAAAAGTTTTATATGTCGAAACCTTTAGTGATGTATAGAATACATGAGAATAACCAGTATCATAATAAGAACTTTTTAGATGTCGACAAAAACTATGAATACAAAAGATTCTGGAAACGCAATTCTCTGTTTAATTATATTCTGCAAAAAAGCAATTTTAGCTCCCCATTCTTATTAGCTTTTACATCTATCAGTGAGTTACAAACAATACCATGCCCAAAATATCAGGATTTTGTTACTTATTTGAAAATAATATTTTTATTTGAGCATAGTTTGTATTGGAAACTTAAGGGCATTATTTTATTATTTAGCTATTTTTTAAAAATTTTGATTTAGTGGCAAATTAAAAATATTTTAAGCGATCGCTAATGTGAGTTACTGAATAAATACATTTTGTATTTGGAAAAATGAAAAGATTGTATGAGCAAGATTGATAAATATAAATAATCGTATGTGATTAATTCACAAAAATAATGTTAAGCAAAATAAAAATTAAAAACTTATCGAAATTTAAATCTCGTTCTGGGCTGCGTGCAATTGTTGCTAATACAGGTTGGTTATTTGCTGACCGCATTCTGCGTATGGGTGCAAGCTTGGTTGTAGGAGTATGGGTAGCACGTTATTTAGGAGTAAAACAGTATGGTCTATTTAACTATGCTTTAGCTTTTGTTGCCTTATTCAGCCCAATTTTTACTCTCGGACTAGACGACGTAGTAGTTCGCCATCTTGTTCGTCAATCATCAAACAAAGAGGAAATTTTAGGAACTACTTTTTGGCTAAAATTTTTGGGTGGAATTGCTTCTGTTTTATTGGCAGTTAGCACGATGTTTTTCTTAGGTGAGCATGAAACACTCAAGATATGGCTAGTTGCAATTTTAGGAATAGCAGGAGTTTTTAGGGCATCTGATACTATTGAACTGTGGTTTCAATCACAGGTGCAGTCAAAATATACTGTAATCGCTAAAAACACGGCATTTCTGCTAAATACTCTCATAAAAATCGCACTAATTTTAACAAAAGCACCGTTGCTAGCTTTTGCTTTGGTAACATTAGCAGAATTTGCGATGAGTGCTATTGGTTTACTGATTGTTTACCAAGTCAAAGGATCTTCATTGTGGTTATGGCGTTGGAGCGTTGCAGCTGCCAAAACTCTTCTGAAAGAGAGTTTACCTCTAATTTTTTCGGGGTTCGCCATCATGATTTTTATGAGAATAGATCAGGTGATGTTAGGTCAAATGATCGGAGATAGTGAGGTTGGAATTTATTCTGCTGCTGTGCGTATTTCTGAAATTTGGTATTTTCTTCCAGCGGCTATTGTTTCTTCTGTTGCTCCGGCAATTTATGCAGCAAAGGAAAAATCAGAAAGTCTTTACTATCAGAGAATAGGACAATTACTCAGTCTAATGACATGTATATCTTTAGCAATTGCTCTTCCAATGTCCTTTTTATCTGACAAGATAATTATGGTGATGTTTGGAAGTGGATATGCAGAGGCAGGAGCAATATTAGCAGTTCATATTTGGACTTCTTTGTTTGTATTTATGGGTCTTGCGACATCACCTTGGTTTATTGCTGAAGGTTTAAATCACGTTTCTTTAGGTAAAACTTTATTTGGAGCGGTACTAAACATTGTTCTCAATTTATTACTTATTCCCAAATATGCAGGACTTGGGGCTGCGATCGCAACAATAATATCTCAAGCTGCTGCTGCTTTTATATGTAACGCATTTGATTCAAGAACACAAAAGCTATTTAAAATTCAGGTGCGATCGCTTATTCATTTTTATAAATATTAATCGTTATTATTGAAATTTGATATGATACAAACACCAGTAACTTTCATTATTTTTAAACGCCCCCAAACAACAGAAAAAGTTTTTGAGGCTATTCGCCAAGCCAAGCCAACAAAACTTTTTGTAATTGCAGACGGTCCCCGTACTGACCGTAAAGGTGAGGCAGAAAAATGCGAAGCGACTAGGGCAATTATTGAGAGAGTTGATTGGGATTGTGAAGTAATAAAAAATTATTCTGATATCAACTTAGGTTGTGCAAAACGGGTATCAAGTGGTTTGGATTGGGTCTTTAATAATGTTGAGGAAACAATTATTTTAGAAGATGATTGTATTCCTCAACCCACTTTTTTCAGATTTAGCCACGAACTGCTGGAAAAATATAGAAATGATACCAGAATCGCCACAATCTCTGCTCAAAATCTTCAACTTGGACAAAAACGTACAAATTACAGTTACTATTTTTCTCGCTACAACCACTGCTGGGGTTGGGCAAGCTGGAGGCGTGCTTGGCAACATTATGATTTGACTATTAAACTCTGGAAAGAGGTGCAAGCAGAAAACCTTTTACATGACATTCTTGTAGACCAAAAAGCGATAAATTCTTGGCAACGAATATTTCAATCTGTTTATGACAATCCTACAGGTATAACCTGGGATTACCAATGGACATTTGCTTGTTGGATGCAGGGAAGCTTAAGTATTATTCCCAATGTCAATTTAATCTCTAATGTTGGTGTTGGTGTAGACGCAACTCATTTTACTTCAAATCAAGAATTTTCCTTCATCAATATGCCGATGCAAGCAATGGAATTTCCCTTAAAGCATCCACCATTTATTGTCAGGAATGTAGAAGCAGATAATTTTACACAAAAAACAGTCTATAAAGCAACTGCATTGGACATTTTTAAAGAAGAACTGAAGAAAAAATTGAATTACTCAGCAATAAAAAAATAGACTAATTAAATATCCCAAATGAAAGTAAAATTAACAGAAAAAATATTAACTATCTTGCTATTACTCATTGCTGTAGGGGCATTAACAATACACCCTGCGCAAGAAGTTTCCATGTCTACCCTTGGAGGTGATAAGCTAGATACTTTATTCAATATAGTTTCATATTTAATCCTATTTTATTTCCTAGTTTTACACTGGAAAGGTTTTATTTATGTAATTACTAGAAGTCCCTTACAGTTTTTTCTACTAGCAATAGTTATATTTTCTCTTTTATGGTCAGAAGACCTAAGTTCTAGTCTTACTTATCTAAGAGGTCTAATCCGCATATATTTTCTTGCAATCTATTTAGCAATGCGTTATTCCCTTAAGGAACAAATTAAGCTGATAGCTTGGGCATTTGGCATAGCTGCATCATTATCTATGTTATTTTCTGCATTCGTACCAGGTTATATTCACGAATCACCTGAATTACTAGGTATGTGGAGTGGAATTTATGGTCATAAAAATGAATTAGGTTACATGATGGCTTGGAGTGCAGGAGTTTTTTTACACCTTGCTCTTAGTGGCCATCGATATCGCTGGTTGATGTGGGCACTATGTGGGATATCTGTATGTCTCATTATCCTCTCACGTTCAACAACATCTTTAACGATATTATTGGCAATGGTATTACTTTTACCTTTCTACAGATCGCTGAAGAGAACTAATTATAAATTACAAGTTATTATGATTACTTCAACTTTGATGTTAATGATAATTTTTTCAATATTACTTCTCAACAATATCGAAACTGTAGTTGGCACCTCTGGTAAAGACCTTACCTTTAATGGGCGCTCTGACCTCTGGGAGCTAGTAATTTCTAAGATTTTGGAAAGACCTTGGCTAGGTTATGGATTTTCGGGATTTTGGACTAGTAATGCTGCATCTAAATTAAGAGCTACTTATGATTGGGCAAGTAATGCTCACAATGGTTTTTTAGAAATATTTTTAGAATTAGGATTCTTAGGTTTTTTGACTTTTGCAGCAGGATTTGTCCGATTTTTTGTCATGGCATTGACTCGAATTATTTCTGTCGCTAAAAAACCAGAAGATTATTGGCCAATGCAGATACTCATTATCATTGTCATAGTTAATTTTTCAGAAGCAAGATTATTAACTCCTAGCTGGAATTGGTTAATGTATGTCACCACGTCATTATCTTTAACTCTTGAATATCAACGAAGTCATAAAAATATTTTAGTCAATTAGTTTTTATGGCAGTCATAAATAGTTTTAGTGATTATTAAGTTAATAAAAATGAAAATTTTACATATTAGTACCCATGATATTAATGGCGGTGCAGCGAGGGCTGCATATCGTTTACATACAGGTTTACAGGATATAGGACTACAGTCACAAATGTTAGTTCAGGAAAAATATAGTAATGATAAAACAGTAATTGCACCTAAAATTAGGCTATTTCAAGGTATTGCCAAGGCAAAGTTAACAGTTGAAAGTTTACCATTAAAGCTTTATCGCCAAAAGAAAAATACTCCATTTTTTACTCAATGGTTGCCAGATAGAGTTATTCCGAAAGTTGCTCAGATTAATCCAGATATAATCAATCTGCATTGGATTAGCGGAGGTTTTATGCAAATAGAAACATTTGCTAAACTGAAGCTTCCTCTAGTTTGGACTCTCCATGATATGTGGGGGTTTACTGGCGGGTGTCACGTAACTGGAGAATGCGATCGCTACAAAATATCCTGCGGGGCTTGTCCTCAACTCAACAGTGGTAATGAATGGGATTTATCCCGTTGGGTATGGCAGCGCAAAGTAAAAGTTTGGAAAAATTTAAATTTAACTCTGGTTTCACCAAGTTCTTGGTTAGCAGAGTGTGCTCGTTCTAGCTCTTTATTCCAGAATTTGCGAGTTGAGGTAATTCCCCACGGATTAGATACTCAAAAATATCGACCGATTAATCAACATTTTGCACGAGAAGCACTCAATCTACCTCAAGATAAAAAACTGATACTCTTTGGAGCGATAGAAGCAACAAGCGATAGAAATAAAGGATTTCATTTGTTGCAACCAGCTTTACAAGAATTGAGTAAATCTGGCTGGAAGGATAACTTGGAAGTTGTGATTTTTGGAGCATCTCAACCCGAAAATCCACCTGATTTAGGCTTCAAAACCCACTACTTGGGACACTTACATGATGCTATATCTTTAGCAACTGTTTACTCAGCTGCTGATGTAATGCTTGTACCATCTCTTCAAGAATCTTTTGGACAGACAGCTTCGGAATCATTCGCTTGTGCTACTCCAGTTGTGGCGTTTAATTCTACTGGCTTAAAAGATATTGTCGATCATCAGCAAAACGGCTATTTGGCTAAACCTTATGAAGTTGAGGATTTTGCCAAAGGAATTACCTGGGTTATTGAAAATGAGCAGAGGTTGCAAAAACTGTCATTTTATGCTCGTAGTAAAGCCGAGCAAGAATTTACCCTGGAACTTCAAGCACGTCGTTATTCAGCCTTGTTTCAGGAAATATTGATGATAGCAAAGAAATCTTCATTGAGTAATTAACTTAGTAAATCAATACTTCATAATATGTCAATACCTATAGCTTTTATAATTTGTACAGAACCTGGTCGTTTAGAAAGTCAATCTTTGATGCTTGCAGAAAGTATTCGTAAGTTCTGCGGCGAATTGAAAAATACACCGATATATAGTTTTCATCCTAGAGTAGGTGAACCGATTTTAAAGCAAACCCAACAAGCCTTTGAAGCATTGCAGGTGATTCATCAACAAATTCCCATAAATCGAGAATTTCATGAATATTATTTAGCTAATAAACCCCTAGTTTGTGCCTATGCAGAACAAAATATCGATGCAGAAATATTGGTTTTTTTAGACAGTGACAAATGCTTTTTTTCTGAGCCAAAAGAATTTTTATTGCCTGTTGATTGTAATGTACGGATGCGTCCTGAGTATGGTCAAGGAATTGGTTCTACAGGCCTGCAAGATCCTCAAGAATGGTATTGGCAAAAACTATATGAAGTACTGGGAGTAAAGCGTGAAGTATTTGTTGACACACCAATTGGTAATAAAAGAATTAGAGCCTACTGGAATTCTGGTTTGATTGCTGTAAGAAAGAGTGCGGGTATATTTACAACTTGGAAAGAGAACTTTGAAAAAGTAATGCGCTTGGATATTACTCCCCCTCAGGGTATTTATTTTGTTGAGCAGTCTGTTTTGTCTGTAACTTTATGTGCCTTGGAACAAAACGTTGAACATCTTCCCCCTAATTATAGTTATCCATTACCTTTACATAACCGTTTATCAAAAGAACTACAAATCAAACATTGGGATGATATTGTATCCATTCATTATTTCAACTTATTTTTTTATAACGATTGGTATGGACAAATAAAAAGATTGAAAAAATTTAATATCAATTCAGATAGATATCAATGGTTGTGTGAAGAGGTTGTCAGACTTAATATGCCTCGTGTATCAGTTTGGCATCGATATCTCTTAGGAGTGAGAAGAATGGAACAAAAACTAAAAAACTTTAATTTAGATATTAATTTTAGTGGCTGGATAGAAAGCAGGGTTAAGTTTTAAACTGATATTACAATTACGAAAGGTAGATTTTGATGATTTAGATCATGAATAAAAACCGTCAAAAATGGGTTTAGTTTTATTATTTGCATTAGTTATTTCTGTACATATTTTTATAAGGCAAATGAGATGAAAAAAGCGAATATAGCTGTAATTATGACATGTTATAACAGACGGAATACAACTCTTGCCTGTCTAAATGCTTTATATCAGCAAAAAAAATATTGTGATGTTTATTTAACTGATGATGGGAGTTCTGATGGGACTACAGAGGCTGTTAAAGCAGAATATCCAAAAGTACAAATTCTTCAAGGTAATGGCAATTTATTTTGGGTGGGAGGAATGCATCTAGCTTTTAGTGAGGCAATCAAATATCAATATGATTATTATCTGTGGTTGAATGATGACACATTTCTGGAAGCCAATGCTGTGAGTAAACTATTACAGGTTCATCAAAATCTGGCAGAACTTGGTTATCCAGACTCAATTGTAGTTGGTTCAACTAAAGATTCAATTACAGGAAAAGCAACCTATGGAGGAGCAGTAAAATCTAAAAAGTGGTATTCTAATAAATTTGAATTTTTAGAACCAAGCTCCGATATACAAGAATGCGATGCTATGTATGGTAACTGTGTGTTAATTCCTAAAAGTGTTGCCGCCAAAGTTGGCAATATTGATACAGCTTTTGTTCATAGTTTAGGAGATTTAGATTATGCCCTGAGAGCGCGTAAATTGGGTTGTAAAATATGGATAGCTCCTGGGTATATTGGTACTTGTACTAAAAATTCTATCCGCAATAGTTGGGCAGATACCAACTTAAATCTATTAGAACGCTTGAAAAAAGTACTACAAATTAAAGGATTTCCATTGAAATCATGGACTATATTTTGTAGCAGACACTCTGGGCCATTCTGGATATTTTACTGGTTCTTACCTTATATCAGAGCAATTATTGGTTACAAAGATTTGGCTACCTCTCCTACCTTTTCTGAAGATATTAATCAAACTGGTTCAGAAGTTTAATACTTGCACGAGAGTCATTGGTAGATAATATTTGGATAAGTTATAACGTATCTTAATAATTTGACAAATGTAATTTCAAATTCTAAAATAATAATCAGCAATCATTTTATGGGTAAACGCTTACTGATTGTCTCAACCCTCGATTCTAGTCAGCCATTTGGTGCATTTACTAGACCTTTTTATCTAGGACAATATCTTACTAAACATTTTGATGTTTTTCAGCTAGGTTTAGATTGTTCATCTGTGGATTATGCACCTTCTCTTTCTATTGGATCAAGAAGCTTGAAGTCATATATTCAATCCATAGAAAAGTGCATCGACGAGTTTTGTCCAGACATTGTGTATGCTCAAGAAACACTACCTGGATTGGCTGCTTTAGTTTCACTAAAGCTTAGAAGACACAGTAGTTACTCTCTTGTCTTAGACTTTCATACATTTTCGCCTTATGAATACTGGATGCGCTTGTTTTCAGTTGCCAATCCTTTCAAAGAGTTTGCACAATGTATTAAGACATATATTGCTCAGGGAATTTTAATATTCTCTGGTATTCCAATTATTGCAGCAGGTGAATCAATTCCTAAACTAATTTCTCAATGGTATGGAAAAACTCCACAGCAAATTTATTCTATCGGAAATGGAGTGACTGAAGACTTACTCAATACTGAGGTTTTTCCAGATAAAGACCCCTATCAAGCATTCAGACCAGCTAAAATAGTGGTTATTATTGCTCCCAAAACATTTCAATTTCCAACTAATGATATGTCTGTATCAATGGCTATTGAGGTCGCTAAACACCTTGAAAGTCATCAAGAAAAAGTACATTTTGTTGTTATTGGTAGGGATAGTAGTGATATTGCAGAACCAATACCCTCTAATATTTCTTTTTTAGGATTTTTACCTAAAAGGGAAGATTTTATCGCCCATCTGAAATATGCAGATATTGCTTTGTTGCCATTTTCAAAACAAGCAGTAGCAGGTGGCGCTCGCAATAAAGCATTAGATTATTTTGCTAGTAGAAAATTAGTTGTATCAACACCAGAAGGCTTGCGAGGTTTAGAAGAATTTCGCAACTTAGAACATCTGTTAGTAACAGGATACTCTAGCGAGGAAGTCGCTAATACAATACTTGATGCTGCTTCAAATACTGATAAATATCAATCACTTGTAGATACAGCATATACTTTAATTACAGAAAAGTATTCCTGGAATGCAAAATCGCAGAATATTGCAGACATCCTCATGAAAATAAGTGCTTTTTAGTTAGATTTAGATAATAATTTTTAACTAAAAAACTTAGGTGTTTCAGTATTGAAATATCCCTAACTAATTTTACAAGACTCACCTTGACCTTGAGATAAAATCTCATATTTATCAAAAGAAAAACAAGATATGAAAAAGCGATTTTCTTATAAAATTATGGGTGCTCAAGTGGATGCACTCTCTATCCTTGACTTGAATTTATTGATTGAAGAATCTATTGAGCAGGATGAAAAATGGATTATTGCTAATCACAACTTACATAGTCTTTATCTCTTCCATAACGATCTAAAAATGCAAGCTTTTTATTCCAAGGCAGAATATACCCATATTGATAGTATGCCTTTAGTGTTTATTGGAAAGCTGTTAGGTTTTCCAATCAAACGTGAACAAAGAGTAACCTATGCTGACTGGGTATGTCCTCTGATGGCAGAAGCTGCTAGTAAAGGCTGGCGTGTATTCTATTTAGGTTCAAAGCCAGGAGTTGCTGAAAATGCAGCAAATATTTTATGTCAGAAATTTCCTGGTTTACAGATTGCTTGCGCTCATGGCTATATTGATATAGATAAAGATAGTCAAGAAAATCTCGCCACTGTGGCTGCAATTAATGCTTACAAACCCCATATATTAATGGTAGGAATGGGTATGCCACGCCAAGAGTTTTGGATTTACGAAAATCTTGAATATATTCATGCCAACACTATTTTGACTAGTGGAGCCTGTATGGACTATATAGCAGGAGCAATACCTACTCCTCCTCGCTGGATGGGAAAGGTGGGCTTGGAATGGTTGTATCGCTTGTTATCTGAGCCGAAAAGACTTTGGAGACGTTACTTACTTGAGCCTTGGTTTGTTGGGACATTATTTTTACAAGAAATTTGGAGTATCTCAAGTAAACAAAAAAAAAATAACCTGCTGGTATTTCTAAGTACGAAATTTCACAAGTTCGTAGCGTTATCGAGTTTCTCAAAGCCTTACCAGTAGGTTGCTCAATTCGTCACGAATTTATGGAATGTTGTACCAAGGTTTAATGATTAATTAGTCAGTAATTCTTATTCAACTTTCATAATCGTGAATAACGAAAAATATTTACATTTATTTTACTTAAAATAATACTTAAAAATGCCATAGTAGTTCCCGGCATAGTGAGGTACATTTTCAAATCTACTAACCTTGGTAAAGAAGATTTGGGTGTACCTCAGCTGGTGAGGAAACGCTATATTTACGTCTAGGTGGAATATTAAGTTGATTCCTGAAAAGCCTGGGCAATAGCATTGCGGGCAGATTTAGGTTGCAGGTTCTCATCGAAGGGAAGCGGACGTAGAAATTTCCAAAGATTTGGATTGCCTCTAAAGATTTTTCTTGGCATCCAGTCAGGATGACGTATCCAGGTATGACGGTCGGTAAGCCCCCATGTAATTACAGTATCAACTTTAGCCGCAAAGCACAGATCAAGATATCGCTTGTAACTGTCGGCTACCATCTGGTCTAGCTTTTTAATACTATCGGGCAATGGCGTATCAATAATAATATCTAATTCTGTGATTATTGGTTTAACTTCAAGATCGTTAAGCCGTTTTAAGACGGAATTAAATCCTTTCTCGTCAAAACCATAGGCAGTAGAAAACCATAGATGCGATTGGATACCTGCCCCGTCAATTTTAACGCCACTATTCTTCAGATATTCGACCATTTTTAAGAAACGGTCTGATTTCCATGTAGCGCCTTCGATGCCAAAATCGTTTAGATAGAATTTCTTACTGTTATCAACTGAAGCGGCAATTAAAAACAAGTCTCGAATTAATTCTGGCTTTACCCCTTTACGCAAACCGTAGGTAGCATTGTCGGTATCATTTTCATTATCAGCGATAATTTCATTGGCAATATCCCAAGACTTTAAAACGGGACTATTGCGATAATGACCCATGACTCCTTTAACATGGCGTTCGATCATCTTAAGTGTAGGGGGATATGTTGCCCAGTCTGGTCTACCCATGTGCCAGAAAAGGGTATGCCCGTGCAAGTCTATATTATGCTTTTGGCAGAAATTGGCGATCGCATCTGCTGATTCAAAGGTAAATTGTCCTGGCTGTGGTTCAGTGGCGTTCCATTTTAATTCACCATTTGGTGTCACAATCGAACATTCACGAGCAATCAGATTAGCGTAATCCTTCTCTTTTAGCAAAATATCACTAGCAATTGCTGCGCCATAACGCTTTCCTTTAGCGGCAGCTAATTGCCGAAGGGGAGAATTGTTAGTCGTATAATTTGCTGCAATAGAAGCCGTGTTATGGTTTTCTTTTTGCTTATCCTTTTGTAAAAACCCCATAGTCAATAAGGCAGAAAGGGTAGTATATCCTGCTCTTGTTAAAAATTTTCTCCGATAAGGCATAAATTACACATTAAGAAAAAACACATTGATTATTATTTTACCGTATAAAAAATACTGGTTGTTATTTTTCCGCCTTTACCCCTAGAATATACGGAGCTTTTCAATAAAATCATAGGCTTATACTAAGTGGTAAGCATAAAAATTTATAAGTATTACATCTAGCGCGCAATTGGATTAAACTATAACGCATGTTCGATTTAAATTCATTAACCACGTTTTTACATCTCAGTAATCAAAAATGCTAAACTTATATATAACAATTGTTCGATATAAATAAGCTAAATCATGCCAAAGATTGTTGACCATGAGCAATACCGTAAAGAACTGCTCGACAAGTGCTTTGATTTATTTGCCCAAAAAGGCTATGGTTCCATCACTATGCGCCAAATTGCTGAGGGATTAAGTGTTTCTACTGGTACGCTGTACCACTATTTTCCTAGCAAGCAAGCTCTATTTGAGCAATTGGCCCAGGAGATTTGTGAGCAAGACTTAAGTACAGCATTAGCTGAACTACAAGGAGCGCAAACGCTACAAGAATCAATGGAAGCACTAGGAAGATATCTAGTAAAAAACGAAGATTATTTCATTAAATGGACTTATATTTGGATTGATTTTTGCCAACACAAAGACTCTAAAGAAATGTTAAAAAATAGTATTTTTAAGCGGAATAATCAGCGCTATCAGGAGGCGGTTTGCGATTTATTTGGTATTCAAGATTCGGTATTGGCTTCCTTTATTTTGAGCTTTGTAGATGGTTTAATTCTGGAAAAGTTATGGGGTAATGAAACAATTGATTTTATTGAACAATGTGCGTTACTAGGCAAAATGCTGACAGCATATTTACCGCAACATACAGCAACAATAAAAGTTGAAACGGAGGTTGTATAACGTTTTGAGAGTTAGGCTATATATCTCATGCTTGTTGTAACCTGCTATATGTATAATAAATTAACCTGTATTCTTTTTGACAAAACTGAGTTATTTAATATAGATAAAATAAATTTTTAGGAGAGTAAAATACATGGTTCAAAAGCTGTCAGAAAAAACTTCTAAAAAAGGGTTAATTACATTAGTAATTGCAGCTACTGCTATTACAGGTGGAATTGTTGCTTATGGGATTTCTCAGTTTGGATTAGTTGGTCAAGCTGAGAAATCTGAGCCTGTTGAAACCACGCCCAACATTCAAAAAGTAGCTGCATTAGGACGGCTAGAACCGGAAGCAGAGGTAATTAGCTTGTTTGCGCCCTTGGCATTGGATGGCGATCGCATTGCCAAAATTTTAGTCAAAGAAGGCGATCGCGTTAAAGCCGGACAGGTGGTAGCAATTTTAGATGCCCGCGATCGCTTGCAAACTGCTGTACTACAAGCCCAACAACAAGTCAAAGTTGCTCAAGCTAAACTCGCTCAAGTCCAAGCAGGAGCAAAAGCAGGAGAAATTCAGGCCCAGCAGGCAAGCGTTGAACGTCTCCAGGCCCAATCCCAAGGAGACAAAACAGCGCAACAGGAAGCCATATTCCGCATAGAGGCACAGTGGGAAGGAGACAGAATCGCTCAAGAAGCAACCATTAAGAAGCTAGAGGCAGAACTCAAAAATGCCGAATCCGAATATCAACGTTATCAGCAGCTATATTCTCAAGGTGCAGTTTCTAATTCTTTGTACGATAGCAAAGGTTTGACTGTAGAAACCGCTAAACAACAAGTAGACGAAGCCAAAGCTGTTCTCAACCGAATTAACACCACTGCTAACAAACAACTTGCTGAAGCCAAAGCAGCACTTGCTCGCACTAACGCCACTGGTAGTAAGCAAGTCAGTGAAGCCAAAGCCACACTTACCAGTATTGCAGAAGTCCGATCTGTAGATGTTGCCGCAGCCAAGACAGAAGTTGAAAATGCGATCGCCACACTCAAACATGCTCAAACCGAGTTGGCGGGAGCTTACATCAAAGCACCGATGGCGGGACAAATCATTAAAATTCATACGCGAGTCGGAGAAAAAATTAGTGATTCTGGCATTGCAGACTTAGCGCAAACAAACCAGATGATGGCAGTCGCAGAAGTTTATCAAACCGACATAGGTAAAGTGAAATTAGGACAACAGGCAGTGATTAGCAGTCAAGCGTTTGTCGGTGAACTGCGAGGAACCGTTGCCCAAATTGGCTTGCAGGTAAATAGACAAAACGTTTTCAGCAATGAGCCAGGGGAAAACCTTGATAGCCGAGTAGTTGAGGTGAAAATTCGCCTCAGTCCTGAAGACAGCAAACGAGTTGCAGGTTTCACTAACTTACAGATACAGACAGCAATTGAAATATAGAGTTGTTGTCTCGTATATTCCATCATTTTTTATAAGGTGAATTTAATCATGGTTAAAGTCATATATCTTCTGCTTTGTGCACTTGGCTTCGTTCTACCTTACTCCCAGTTTTTTCCATTCATCTTAGAGCATGGTCTTGATATAAAGCTGTTTTTTGAACAACTCTTTGCCAACAAAATTTCTGGTTTTTTTGGCATGGATGTTATTGTTTCATCCCTAGTTTTGTGGACATTCGTATTTTGGGAAGGAACACGTCTGAAAATGCAAAATCTTTGGGTTTACATTGTTTGTAATCTTTTAGTTGGTGTTTCTTTAGGTCTTCCCCTATTTCTTTTCATGCGAGAGCGCCAGATTGAACAGCAAGCTGAAACACTAAGTTATTAAAGACTTTTTTAAATATGTTTTCTAAACTATTTCGCAAAACGCCGCTAGCATGGCGGCAGTTAATGAAAGAAAAAACCCGTCTGGCTGTTGCAGTCGCAGGTATTGCCTTTGCCGATATACTGATGTTTATCCAGTTAGGGTTTGAAAGTGCGCTTTTTGATGCTGCTGTGAAACCTCATCGCAATTTACAAGCAGATTTAGTTTTAATTAATCCCCAATTTCAAACTTTATTTTCTGTAAAAAATTTCTCCAGAGAGCGACTATATCAAGCATTAGGTTATGAAGGTGTTCAGTCAGTTAATTCTGTCTACATCAGCACTGGACAGTGGCGAAATCCTGCAACACGTCTTGAACGGGCCATTTTAGTGTGGGGTGTTGATCCGGCAAAATCAGCATTCAAATCGCCCGAAATTAAGCAAAATCAGGAGCATCTTAAACAGTTGTATCAAGTTCTGTTTGACCAGGCAGGTCGTCCAGAATATGGGACAGTTGCCGATATCTTTAAGAATACAGGCAAATTTGACACGGAACTGAATAGTAAAGCCGTCTTTGTTAAAGGCTTGTTTACTGATGGTGCTTCTTTTGCTGCCGATGGTAATGTAATCACCAGTGACTCTACTTTTCTCCAGTTATTCCCACAGCGTCAACCCGATCGCATCGAAGTTGGATTGATTACGCTTAAACCAGATGCCGATTCTGAAAAAGTGAAATTGCAACTTGTCAATGGACTACCTAAAGATGTCAGAGTTCTCACTCCAGAAGAGTTTGCCAAAGTGGAGAGAACTTACTGGGAAGCTGGTACTGGCATTGGTTTTATTTTCGGTTTAGGTACAGCAGTTGGGTTTATTGTTGGCATCGTGATTGTCTACCAAATCCTTTACTCGGATGTTTCTGACCACTTGCCAGAATATGCCACCCTCAAAGCAATGGGATACACCGATAATTATCTCTTGGGAGTTCTAATTCAAGAAGCATTGTTATTGGCTATCTTAGGTTTTCTGCCTGGATTCATCCTTTCTTTTGGATTGTATCAAGTCACATATGCTGCGACGATGCTTCCTATTTTCATGAAAATGGAACGGGCGATACAGGTTTGGATTTTGACCGTGATTATGTGTAGTGTTTCTGGGGCGATCGCAATGCGGAAGTTACGATCTGCTGACCCTGCCGATGTTTTTTAGACGCGATTCATCGCGTCTCTACAAGAATTATTTCCCTATACTTATATCTTGCACCTAGCCGAACAAACCCGTAAAAGGCAAATAAGAAGTACAAAAATGTAACGGTAGATGAAAGATAAGTATTAAGTAAAGCTAAGTTACAGGTTTTGAAAAATTGCCCGTGATATTACATAGACAATTTCCCAAATAGCAAGCTCCGGGGATGACGCTTTACGTGATCCGGTATTGCGATCGCCAATTTCGATTCTCAAGCCTGAATTTGCTTAATAATGCACTAGATAGCAACATTTATCTCCAGAAATCACGCTGAAAGAGGGAGTCGAACTGTAAATGTACTACCTAGCCCAGGTTGACTTTGAATGTAAATATTGCCTTTATGCGCTCTGGCGATCGCAATTGCAATGGCTAATCCCAAACCCGAACCGCCAGAGCTACGAGAGCGGTCGCGATCTAGTCAGTATAATTAGTAATTAATTATACTTTTGCGAGAGTCATAAGAGAGCGCTAATAGATTTCTTGTATGAATCACAAGCCCTCACCTAAATCCCTTTCCCAAGCTTGGGGAAGGGACTTTGAAATTAGCTCCCTTTCTCCCAAATTGGGAGAAGAGGTTGGGGGATGAGGGCAATAAACACTGGTATTGTAAAGTGAACTTTTTCTGGTATATATATGTATTACTATTTAAGTAGGATTCCGTAGAGAAAGTTTTTGTTCAGAAGATTTACGAGATGGGAACTCTAGCTAATAAGCTTAATTACAGTATCCCACTTAACATTGCCAATCATGTCCCCCCATCCTCCTCACTCCACATTGGGCCAATCTTCTTACCCTCGCTTAACTAGAAGCCTAAGTGCTGTTGAAAGTTGGGGCTTTGGTTTGACAGCTCATATTTCTTGGACAGCATTGGTTCCAGCAATCCATGCTGCTCTCGGTTCTCAAGCTATTTTTGTTTGGATACCTGCGGTGATTTTTGGAATGCTGCTTAATTATCAGGTAAAACGCTTAGGTATGCATTTCATCAATGTAGCTGGAGGAACACCTAACTATGCTACCAAGCTACTGCAAAACTACCCAGGACTAGCTCGTTATGCAGCAATTGGATACCTCCTCAATTGGGTTTCCTACCTGTCAGTTAATACAATCGTACTTAGAGATTTAATTAAAGTAAATTTGGAGGCGCTGGGTATTGCCTGTCCAGACATATTTCTGGATATTAGCTTTACACTGTTGCCCTTTATTGTGGCGTTTAGTGGGACTCGCGCCCTGAGTATTTTACATTTGTTTTTTGCCATTCCAGCCTTTGGACTGCTAATGACCTTCTGTATACAAGGTCTTAACTGGTTAGCGTTTTCTCCCGTTAGTCCTGGGTTTTTTCCTAGCAGTTGGTCATCTTTGAGCTTCGTGGATTGGGCAAAGTGGTTCTTTTTCGTCACTTATGCAACCTACAGCTGTGAAACGGCTTCTTCATTTGTTGCCGATAGTCGCAACCCCACTCAAACGCTGCGGTTTCTAGACGTTGCCGCCTGGATGATGCCACCCATCTTTTTGGGGGGTTCTTGGGTAGTAATGCGGTTGGCAACAAATCCCGACCTGAAAGACAATGCTTTCCTGAATCTTGCCGCCGCTTCCCTGCCCTTTTGGGGAAGATTCGCTGGTGTAAGCATTTCTTTTTTGCTAGTAGCTGCTTGTCTACTCGGTTCGGCAACGGTGGTTTCTAATTGCCCGCGAATTTTGTATCAACTGGCTTTAGATAATCACATTTCACCAGTATTTTCTGTTGTCTCCCGTCGGGGTGTGTTTGTCCCAGCATTGACGTTGACACTAGTATTGTGTTTAATCTATCTGATTTGGGGAGATGTGGCGCGAATCGTCGCCGTTGGTAACATCGGTTGGTTTGTCTCCTTTATGTTACTGCATTTGGGGCTTTGGCTTCGGCGCGATCGCCCAGAAGTTTTGTTTCCTCGTATATCTTTGGCCATTCTGCTGTTAGAAGTTGTAGTGCTATTCGTGGGCGGATTTGCCTGGGGTTGGCTCAACTTGCTAATTGGGCTATTATCTCCCATTAGTGTTATGGGAATAGATGCGGTGATTCGCCGTGTGAATTTCCCTGCTTTCCATCCCAATTGGTGGATGCGGCGATATCGCACGCGCCCTGTGGTAATCATTAAAGATTCAGTAATTCTTCAGGTGAGCATCCTGATTTTTTTACTGTGCAGCGCCGTGGGAGTTGGCTGGTTATTTGGTGTCAAACTTAATAAAGTGGCAACTGCGGGCGGTGAGAATATATTTGTGGTGCTACTGATGAGCGTGGCATTTGTGGGAGTAGCGATCGCTTGTTGGACAAGTTTACCGCAAGTGGTTGCGATCGCAGAAGCACGAGAAGCTGCCGAACACCTGTTTACTGTCGCCCAGGATGGTATTTTAGTCGTAGATAATCAAGGCATTATCCAGCAAGCTAACCCAGCGACTGAATCGTTTTTTGGTGTCAACCCATCTGAATTGCCAGGAAATCACCTCAACAAATGGCTACCCGCATTAGTCTACTATCCAGAGCAGTGGATAAAGCGTAGCGAACAAATTCTAATCGGTAATGGGAAAAACAGAACTCTGGAAGTTTCCATCTCAGATAGGCCCCATCAGGATTTTCAGGAATATGTCGTGATTCTCCACGATATTACTCAGCGCAAACAAGCAGAGCAGATATTGCGATACTCAGAAGCACAATTGCGACAAGAGGCAAAACAGCTAGTATCTCAACTGGTGCATAGTGAAAAAATGTCCAGTTTGGGGCAGCTAGTAGCAGGTGTAGCGCACGAAATCAATAACCCAATCAACTTTATTTCTGGCAATGTCGGCTATGCCAATCAATATATCCAAGATTTATTGAGACTGCTGCAACTATACCAGCAAAACTATCCTAATCCAGCAAAGGAAATTCAACAAGAAACAGAAGCAATCGACTTAGATTTTCTGATTGCAGACTTGCCCAACTTGCTCACTTCTATGACAGTTGGTGCGGAACGAATCACAGAAATTGTCTTATCTCTGCGAAACTTTTCCCGGTTAGATGACGCAGAGATGAAAGCTGTGAATATCCATGAGGGTATAGATAATACGTTGATGATTTTGGAACATCGCCTCAAACCTAAATCTAACAATCAAACAATTGAGGTGATTAAAGAATACGGCGACCTGCCATTAGTAGAATGTTATGCTGGACAACTGAATCAAGTATTTATGAATCTTTTAGCAAATGCGATCGATGCTTTAGAAGAGGCAGTAGAAAATGGGCTTGCCGTGAGCGAAGCCGAACGGGAGTGGGAAGTAGGAGAAAAAGCGCTTTCTACTCCCCAGATACGCATTCAGACTAAACTCACTAACGAGAATGAGGTAGTTATTCGTATTGGCGACAATGGTATAGGCATTCCAGAAAAGGTACAAAAACAATTATTTGAACCATTTTTTACAACTAAACCAGTTAATAAAGGTACTGGGTTAGGTTTATCTATTAGTCATCAGATTATCACCCAAAAACATCAGGGAACATTACAATGTATTTCTGCTCCTGGGCAGGGGACAGAATTTGTAATTGTAATTCCGCTAAATCAGAAAGCTATCTAATTGTCAACATCATTTGACGTGGTTAAATTTTTAACCAAATTAAAATAAACAGATACAGTTTTGCTTAAAAACGTAGCGTTTTTAACACAGGATAACGCATTAACGATGCAAGCCCCATGCATTAACAATGCAGGGTATCGACAAATTTAATTCGCTATGAATTAATGAAATTCTGTACCAAGCTGAATCTACTTTTGACATTAGAATAAGAGTCTGGCTATTACTCCGATTTTGGTAGTGAGAGAAAGGATTTGCTCATGGCAAGAGATAAAGCTTATTGGGAAGCAAAGCAGCGTATTGGAAAGGCATGGCAAGAGAGAGCAATAAAACTCAATCTCAGCACCATAGAACTCACTGAGATACCAGAAGCGATCGCATCCCTGACTCAGTTGCAACAGCTTTAGGGATTTGCAAGAAAATAAGATACCAATTAAACGGGGAAAATTGTGATATCCCATTTAGGTAGAGTTTCGGAAGGTTGCCAGAAAGTTTGGTAGTGTTCTAACTCTTGTGAGAGAACCTTGATTCC
>JADEXV010000472.1 GCA_015206945.1 Nostocales cyanobacterium LEGE 12452
TACAGTTAACAAGAAATATTCTTGATATGTCAATCCTTATAGTACTTTTAACAGATTATTGATACATTTTTTGGCATTGTTTGATATCTATATCTTAATAATTTGGCATAACAAGTACTGAAGAGCCAATATTTATATATTCATTAGTTATTAGTTATTAATTACTGACAACTAGTAAACGTGCGCGACCGTAGTAAAACCAGTCCTCCAAAATTCAAAAAGCCAGAATAGCAAGGCATTGAGAGCTTTTAATTTTGCAAAATAGCTAAAATAGCCTTTCTAAATCATCAGGTTAACGCTAAACTAGAGTTTGGCATTTTATGCTAGCTGCAATCTTTGAGGATTTGATTAGTATTAATCGAGAATATCAAATAAAACTCACTGAAAAATATAAAAATTTCCTTAAAATTCTGACGAACACAATGCCTACTCATGTTTCTTAACAGAGAAAAGCAGGTCGTCTGACCGTTGGGGATCTTATATTGAATTTATTACGAGGTATGTTGACAGCTCATGGTTTGGCCGTTTAAGCCCAAGTTTAGAAAACAAATTGCGCGGATTGAAATTACTGGTGCGATCGCCAGTGCTACTCGCAAACGCGTCCTAGAAGCGCTGAAAACTGTAGAAGAAAAAAAGTTTCCGGCATTATTGCTACGTATCGATAGCCCTGGCGGTACAGTCGGAGATTCTCAAGAAATCTACAGTGCCCTGAAGCGTTTGCGCGAAAAAATCAAAATCGTCGCTAGCTTTGGCAATATTTCGGCTTCTGGAGGAGTATACATCGGCGTGGGAGCCGAATACATCGTTGCCAACCCAGGTACGATTACGGGTAGTATTGGTGTGATTTTGCGTGGGAATAACTTGGAACGCTTGCTAGAAAAAATCGGTGTTTCCTTCCAGGTAATTAAGTCTGGCCCTTACAAAGACATTTTGGCTTTCGATCGGCAACTGACCGAACCAGAAGAACACATCCTGCAAGAGTTGATTGACACAAGTTATCAGCAGTTTGTCCAAACGGTTGCTGATGGCCGTTCTTTAACGGTAGAAGCTGTGAAAAGTTTCGCCGATGGCCGGATTTTTACTGGACAGCAAGCCCTAGCCTTGGGTGTTGTAGACCGCCTGGGCACAGAAGAAGATGCCCGTCGTTGGACAGCAGAACTGGTTGGTCTCGATCCAGAAAAAACTCTCTGCTATACCCTAGAAGAGCGTAAACCTTTATTGAGTCGCTTTATACCAGGAAGCCGTCAGTTCTCATCAGGAATTGGGGCTGGTATTGATTGGCTCGAATTTGAAATGTCTACTAGTGGTTTACCTCTGTGGTTATATCGACCCTAATATGAGTTAGGAGTTATGAGTGAGGAGTTATGAGTTAAAAATCTAAACTTCTCATTCTCAATTCCTAACTCCTCACTTTTGTGTTTTAAGGAGGATTTTGGCGTGGACTGGCAAATGCGGGCTATTCGCGGAGCAACAACCGCTTCAGAAAATACTGTTGAGACAATCCAAGAGGTAGTTACAGAACTACTAGATGAACTGGAAAACCGGAATCAATTCCAGCCAACAGACATTATTAGTGTGACTTTTTCTGTGACACGCGATTTGGATGCAGTTTTTCCCGCTGCGATCGCAAGAGCGCGTCCTGGTTGGGATAATGTGGCTATGTTGGATGTGCAGCAAATGCACGTCGAAGGCAGCTTACAGCGCTGTATTCGCTTCTTAATCCACGCCTATCTGCCAGCCTCCGCCTCAATTCATCATATTTATTTACGCAACGCCGCTAGCTTGCGTCCCGACTGGAGTTTGCCTCAGATACAAGCATCACAGCAAGTAGTTAAGTCAAAAGTGTAAAATACTTAATATTTTTTAAGAAGAAATCCAGTTTTCCAACTGTAAATTAGAAATGCGGCTGTAGTGACGAGTATTGTTTGTTACTAAAGTATAATTTTCTGCAACTGCAACACTAGCAATTAGTAAATCAAATTCAGCAATAGTTTGTCCTATTCTACGGAGTTCTGCCTTTAATTCACCATACTTTCTAAGGGCAGGATAGCTTAAAGGTAGAACGGGTAAGTTTTGAATAAATTCTTCTGCACGAGTTAAATTTTCCACGACTCGTTAAGAATTATAAGCACCAAAATACAACTCAGCAACCGTGATGCTGCAAATACAAATTTGCTCCCATCCTATTTATCTAACTTTAGTTCTGACTGAATTAATATCTTTAATCCAATATAGCGTTTCCTAATCACATGAGGTACATCATAGTCCCCTCCTCGCTTGCGGGGAGGGGGTTGGGG
>JADEXV010000149.1 GCA_015206945.1 Nostocales cyanobacterium LEGE 12452
CCAGGTTGGGTTAGTTTTGATGAATTCGATTTTAGGAGATTTACGATTTTTAAACGCATCAAATAGCATGGGAAATTTTCAACGCATAATCCAACCTTTTTAAACGCAAGTTCCAACTAAGCCTCCAGCCTCCTGCCCCCTGCCTCACTTCGACTACGCTCAGTGACCTGCCTCCTGCCTCCTACCCCCTGCTTCCTTATAAAGATCCAGCAATCATCCCAGCAAGTAAAATAAAACCAATCCACACATTTTGCCGGAACATTTCACCATAAGCAGAATTAGGTAAGTATCGGTCTCTTAATCGCAGAGACTGCCAAACCCATCCCATAGTAGCAACTGCAAGGCTAATCCAGAAGGCTAATTGTAGATGTATAACTACGCCTAACCAAGACAATAACAAGATTGTGCCAGCAAAGAAAATTCCAATGGCTAGAGGAGCATAATTACCAAAAAATAGGGCGCTAGAATTAACACCAATGCGGCGATCGTCTTCCTTGTCGCTCATGGCGTAAACTGTATCAAATGCCAATGTCCACAATACAGTCGCGCCCCAAAGCAACCAAGTTGGTTGAGAAATGCTTTGTGTTACTGCACTCCAGCTAATTAAGACCCCAAAACCCCAAGCGATGGAAAGCACCAGTTGCGGTACAGGAAACACCCGCTTTGCACCTGGATAAAGCAGAATTACAGGCACTGCTGCCACGCATAACCAGAAACTTAGGGGGTTAAGATAAAAGGCCAAGACTGCTGCACATGCTAAAGAGACGATCGCAACTACAATCCCAACTTTCACAGATAAGGCGCGAGAAGCAAGGGGGCGATCGCGTGTTCTCTCCACTTCTGGATCTATATTCCGATCCCACAAATCGTTGACAACACACCCAGTCGCACTCGTGGCCAGAGTACCCAATATAATCACACCAACCAGAGGTAAAGGCGGTTTCCCTGAAGCTGCCAAAAACACAGCCCAAAGGGCAGGAATCATTAAAATTAACCGCCCTTCTGGTTTATGCCAGCGTAATAGCTGGATAATTACAAGCCAAATTGGTGACTGGGGGCGTTCTGGCGTCGTTAACATAGAAATCAACAAATAACTTTAGAGAGAGCAATTCACACTTCTTTACATCTATAGAATAACGTTATTTGTTATTTGTAAAAACATAACCGAAAGTGGCAACTTTAAATATCTTTAAATAGTCACTCCGGTTATAAATAGTAGGGTGAGTATACATAGCTCAGTTACCCTCGATCAAGCTGAGTTGCGAATGCTGAGTATTTTTTAATTTACTCAATATTCAGCACTGGCTCAATGCCCTGCTACCGCTAACAGCACTCAGTCTGAGCAAGTGTGTTGTCATAAATATCAGTGCTAGCTACCCCGACGTATCACCGTTTGCCATCATTTCTTAATAAAGAGAGAAAACTAGATGCTGAATTTAGTTTCTAGCTGGGAGAGTATTCCTGCTCAACCATCTAAGCAACATCGGATTATTGCTGCCATTGACCTGGGAACAAATTCTCTACACATGGTAGTAGTCAAGATTGACCCCACACTACCAGCTTTCAGCATTATTGCTAAAGAAAAGGAAACCGTGAGGCTTGGCGATCGCAATCTTACCACTGGAGAACTCAAACCAGAGATCATAAAAAAGGCGATCGCTGCTTTAGGACGCTTTCAAGAAGTTGCCAAAACTATCAACGCTGAAACTATCATCGCTGTGGCAACTAGTGCTGTGCGGGAAGCCCCCAATGGTAAAGATTTTTTACACAAAATAGAAGCGGAGTTGGGTTTAAGCGTTGACTTGATTTCTGGTCAAGAAGAAGCGCGGCGAATCTATCTTGGTGTCCTGTCGGGGATGGAATTTCACAACCAGCCCCACATGATTGTTGATATTGGTGGTGGTTCTACAGAATTGATTTTAGGCGATAGTCAGCAAGCACGCACTCTCACCAGTACTAAAGTTGGTGCAGTGCGACTCACTAGCGAGTTAATCACCACTGACCCCATCAGTAATACTGAGTTTAACTATCTAGAATCTTATACACGCGGTATGTTGGAACGTTCCGTGGATGAGATCCTAGCCAACCTAAAGCTTGGGGAATCTCCCCGTTTGGTGGGTACATCTGGCACAATTGAAACCCTAGCGATGATTCATGCACGAGAAAAGTCGGGTGTTATTCCTTCCACTCTCAATGGCTACCAGTTTAGTCTTAAAGACTTGCAAGAGTTGGTAAATCGCTTACGGAAACTGAATAATTCCGAAAGGGCTGAGATTCCTGGTATGCCAGAGAAGCGCCCTGAAGTTATCCTCGCTGGGGCAGTAATATTACAGCAAGCAATGACCCTTTTGGGTAGTGAATTGATTACAGTTTGTGAGCGTTCTCTGAGAGAAGGCGTAATTGTAGACTGGATGCTAACCCACGGTTTAATTGAAGATAAGCTGCGCTACCAAAGTTCAGTTCGGGAACGGAATGTTCTCAAGCTCGCGGATAAGTACCACATCAACTTAGAATACAGCGATCGCGTGGCAAAATTTGCCGAGAGTTTATTTGACCAAACTCAAGGTACTTTACACCACTGGGGAACTGACGAGCGACAAATGCTGTGGGCAGCGGCAATATTACACAATTGCGGTCATTATATCAGCCATTCGTCTCACCACAAGCACTCTTACTATCTGATTCGCAATGGGGAATTACTCGGTTATACAGAAACCGAGATTGAAATTATTGCCAATTTAGCGCGTTATCATCGCAAATCGCCGCCCAAGAAAAAACATGAAAACTATCAGAGTTTGTTGACTAAACAACAGCGACAAATTGTTAGTCAATTAAGTACCATTTTAAGATTGGCAGTAGCATTAGATAGACGACAAATTGGTGCAGTTGCTCAAGTGCAATGTGAGTATTATCCACAACTTAGACAGGTCAACCTGCTAATTTTTCCATCTCAATCAGATGATGATTGTGCTTTAGAACTTTGGAGCTTAGATTATAAAAAAGGAGTGTTTGAGGAAGAGTTTGGAGTGAAATTAGTAGCGAGTTTAGAAAAGTCTAGTATTCCTAACTTGTTTTAGAAATTAGGGTGCGTTAACACAGTGTAACGCACCTGCACATAGCTTATGTTTATGCTTGCGATCGCTAATCAGCTTGAGAAATTAGTCTCAATATAAAAGCTGAAGGTAAAAATCAGACAAATTTATTTAATAACTATTTATGAAGGTATGATTAACAAGTAACATTCTATTATATACAAAAATTTTAATTAATTTTGAGATTAAAATATATATCTAATTTTGACATCCAACTTAAGGATGAATTTATAACTGTCTCAAGAACCATTTAAAAACAAAAATTAGTAATTAGAATAGATTTAAGAATCTATTAAATGTAGGTTATGTTGCTAGTGGATATCTAAGCCGGGAAACTTAGATATCCTTATCTAAAATTTCACTAGTTTAATAAGTAATTAAGCAGACATAATATTGAGGCCTGAAAAAAACCTGTGCTGACTTTTACTGATAGGTATGGCGATGTCTACGACGGTCACTGAGCTTGTCGAAGTGCGGGCTACGCCTACGCAGTTGCTGGAGACTTCAAGGTAAAATTTCGGTAGGCTCATCATCGATGCTGTGGGGTGGAGCATAGTTGCCAAAGTCAAATGCAATGTTTCTTTAAGCAATACTAATTTAGTCTTACACACCCTACAGTAACTAGGGCAGACATCAACTTGCAAACATTCTTTCCAACGCTCCCCAAAAATTTTTTCCTTTTTTAATAATTTGAAGATAAATATCAAGTTATTACACCATTATTTACACAACACTACACCCTTAAAGCCAATGGCCGTGAATGAAATTGATTCAAATCGGGAAGCCCAAGTTTTAGGTGAAGATGGCAATTATTAACCGACACAACCTGTTTACGATAAATAACACGTGCTGCGATCGCCTAATACAGTTTTTGAAGGGTTAAAAACCTGATTTGGTATAAGTTTTAACTGTATCCATATCTGAAGCTAAACCAGCTGAAGCACATCAAGGCAAACTATTTAAGTAATTACACTTGAAGTTGTTTGTAAGCTAGTGCTTTTTACGTTAACTAGATAGATAATAGAAGTAAGTATGAGCAAAAATAGAGAACTCACATTTAAGGAGCTTTAATGACTAAACGTATTACCGGTGCTGTAAATTCACTAGTAGCAAACTTCTCACGACGAAATGCACTTTTGTGGCTTGGAGGTAGTGGAATAACTACCGCCTTGATGGTGGCAACACAAAAGGAAGTGAGCGCTAAAGACAGCAAAGAGTTGAAATTGGTGAACCCACCAACATTATATAATGCACCCCAAAATGGCTATAGCCATATAGCTGTGACACCATCAAGGGCAAGAACCGTCTATATTTCTGGTCAATTTGGTTCCGATTTACAAGGTAATCTTGTCTCCGATGACTTTGAAAAGCAGTTAATACAGGCTTTTAAAAACCTCCGTTATGCCTTAGCAGCGGTTGGGGCACAACCACAAGATGTCGCAAAAACTACTGTTCTTATAGTCGATCACAACCAAAATAAATTGATCCCGTTAGGACGTGAAATTATAAATTTATGGGGGAATAAACCACCAGCAAACACTCTTATTCCCGTTCCTAGACTTGCACTTGACGGTATGTTGTTTGAAATTGATGCTTATGCGGTAATTCCAGATAACCGTAGTTGAGGACTGGTTATAACATAACCCTATCTAATAACAGTCGGCGGAGTAATAAACTTCCGCTACTGTCAATCAATAATAGTCTCTCCTATTTGAGTAGATAATTGCGTTAAGTCAAACTGCGAAACTTAACTAAAAATCCCAGCAGTTACTAGTAGTTTGCTCTTGTTAACTTGGTTTTTTAAAGTTGAAAGGGAAAAGGTTGAAAGTTTTTAACCTCTTCCCTTTTCATCTTTCTCCAGCCCTTACAAGCATATTTTTGAGTTAAAAAATTCCTACTTGATGCTTTGCAGGTTCCTAATTTACTGCTGAGAACCTTGAGGCTTTATGTGAGATAGTCTATCTCTGCATTAGATGCTTTAAAGCTAAAGCAGCGTGTAATGTACCCTACAATTTAAAGCTTATCTTCATAAATGGTCTTGAAAGTAAAGCCATGGTAATCTTTACTAATTAACATTAAACTGCCGTTATTAATTTGGGAATAATCAAGTTATAACTTACTCGGATTTAACAGTATGTTTAGCACTAATGTTAATATTTCTGGATACCAAATCATTGAAGAAATCTACAATGGTTCGAGAACTATAGTTTATCGAGGGTATCGAGAAAGTGACTCATTGCCTGTAGCGATCAAACTGCTTAAAAATTCGTATCCATGCTTCAACGAACTGGTGCAGTTTCGCAATCAGTACACTATTGCCAAGAATCTAAACTCATCTTTAATCGTCCAAACCTACAGCCTGGAAGTGTATCAAAATGCCTATGCGTTAGTGATGGAAGATTTTGGTGGCATTTCTCTACAAGATTATTTTGCTCGCGATCAAACGCGAGATATTAGATTTTTGGAAGAGTTTTTTAAAATAGCGATCGCACTGTGTAATACCTTAGAGATACTCTATTGTCAGCGGATTATTCATAAAGATATCAAACCGAGCAATATTTTAATTAATCCTCATTCCAAACAAGTTAAATTAATCGACTTTAGTATTGCCTCTCTATTACCAAGAGAAACGCATACGCTAATCAGCCCCAATGTGTTAGAAGGAACACTAGCTTATATTTCTCCAGAACAAACAGGGAGAATGAATCGGGGAATTGACTACCGGACTGATTTTTATTCACTTGGTGTAACTTTTTACGAATTACTCACAGGTGAGTTACCTTTTCAATCAAACGATCCAATGGAGTTGGTGCATTCCCATATTGCTAAGGTAGCCTCATCAATAGATGTAATTAACTTACAAATTCCGGCGGTAATTTCGGATATCGTTAGCAAATTAATGTCAAAAAATGCCGAAGACCGCTATCAGAGTGTATTAGGATTGAAGTATGATTTAGAAAATTGTTTAGTTCAACTGAAAACAACTGGCGAAATTGAAAGTTTCCCAATTGCCCAAAGGGATGTATGCGACAGATTTATTATCCCTGATAAACTCTATGGACGAGAAGCAGAAGTAGAAACTCTGCTAGAAGCATTTGAAAATGTCAGCCTGGGAGCAACAGAAATAATCCTGGTAGCTGGGTTTTCGGGGATTGGTAAAACTGCCGTTGTTAACGAAGTGCATAAACCTATTGTTCGTCAACACGGTTATTTTATCAAAGGCAAATTTGACCAATTTAATCGGAATATTCCTTTTTCTGCATTTGTCCAAGCTTTCCGTAACTTCATGGAGCAATTACTAGCAGAAAGTGATGTACAAATAAACAAATGGCAAAATCAAATTATTCAAGCATTAGGTGAAGACGGACAGGTAATTATTGAAGTCATTCCTGAATTAGAAAAAATTATTGGCAGACAACCCCCTGCACCAGAATTATCAGGTAACGCAGCACAAAACCGATTTAATTTATTATTTCAGAAATTTCTCCAAGTATTTACAACTAAAGAACATCCTTTAGTCATATTCTTAGATGACTTGCAGTGGGTAGATTCGGCTTCCTTGAAACTCATGCAATTATTAATGAATGAAGCTAATCAGGGATATTTATTATTAATTGGTGCGTATAGAGATAATGAAGTATTCCCAGCCCATCCGTTGATAGTGATGTTGGATGAAATTCGTAAAACAGGTGTAAATGTAAATAGTCTTAACCTAAAACCACTCAACCAATTACAATTGAATCAACTTGTAGCGGATACATTAAATTGTGCAGAGAAGATGGCATTATCTCTTTCACAGTTGATTTACCGTAAAGCTCAAGGAAATCCATTTTTTGCAACTCAAATCCTGAAATCATTACATCAAGACCAACTAATTCAATTCAATTTTGCTGAGGGATGCTGGCAATGTAATATTTCTCAAATCAATCAGCAAACTCTAGCAGACAATGTTGTTGATTTTATGGTTTTCCAATTACGAAGACTACCAGAATCAACTCAACAACAATTGAAGCTAGCCGCTTGTATTGGGAATCAGTTCGATTTAAAAACATTAGCGATTGTTTCTAAACAATCAGAGATAGAAACCGCAGATTGCTTGTGGAAGGCTTTGCAAGAAGGGTTGATTTTGCCGCAAAGTGAGGTTTACAAGTTTTTTGTTGGTTCCGAAAATCAAGCAGCTACTCAAGAACAGTCTGAGATGGTTGTATATAAATTTTTACACGATCGCGTCCAGCAAGCTGCCTATTCACTCATTCCAGATGCACAAAAACAGTCAACACACTTGCAAATTGGGCAATTGTTATTGCAGAATACACCTAAAGAGCAGCAAGAGTCAGGAATTTTTGCGATCGTTAACCAATTCAATTACGGACTGGAATTATTAGAAGAAGCTAACGAACGAGAACATTTATCCCGGTTAAATCTGATAGCTGGTTGTAAAGCCAAAAACTCGACTGCTTACGCCACAGCAGTTGAGTATTTAAAAGTTGCAATGCTTCTGTTACCGATAAATGCTTGGCAAAGCAGCTATGATTTGGCCCTTGCTGTTTACGAATCTGCGGCCGAGGCAGAATATCTAAATATAAACTTTGAGTCGTCAAAATCATTAGTAGAGATTATCCTCAAAAACGCTAAATCTCCATTAGAAAAAGTTCGTACCTATGAGATTCAAATCCAATCTTATACGGCGCAAAATAAATTTATTGAAGCAATAGCCACAGGTAGAGAAGCACTGCAATTACTAGATTTGACGTTACCTGAAGAGGGTAATACTCAAATGATTTTTGATGAACATGACAAATTACAACAAATGTTGATTCATCAATCGATTGCAGCATTGGCAGATATGCCAGAAATAATTGATCCCCAAAAATTAGTTGCGCTCCGCATATTATCGGGTTTATTTGCTCCAGTTTATATAGCCAAACCGATGTTATTGCCGCTCAAAATTTTTACAATGATAAAAATTTGTATCAGGTATGGCAACTCACCACAGGCAGCTGTCGCTTATAGTCTCTATGGATTATTTTTGTGCAGTATTGGTGCAATTGAAGATGGGTATCAGTTTGGTAAACTAGCAGTACAACTTTTAGAAAAATTTCAAACTAAAGAACTTAAAAGTAGAGTTTACTTAACATTTAGCCTGTTTATTAAACATTGGAAAGATTCAATTAAATCTACATTGAATCTATTTTTAGAGGGGTTGCAAAGTGGATTAGAAACCGGAAATTTAGAATATGTAGGCTATTGTGCCAATTGCTATTGTCAATTTCTGTTTTGGAGTGGAGAAAACCTAGAAAATGCTGTGCTGGAGGCAGATAAATATTGCGATCTCATGCAGCAAATTAAACAAGAGGTATCTCTGGTTTGGGGAAATATCTGGCGGCAGACGGTGCTAAATTTACAAGGAGAAGCGGCTAATCCCTGTTGTTTAATTGGTAAGCATTTTCACGAGGTCGAAATGTTACCAACTTTAATTGAAACTAACAATATCAATGGTATTTGTTATGTCTATCTAGCAAAAACGCTCCTGGCTTATCTTTTTGGTGAGTATGAATCTGCTTGGGAATATTCCCAAAAATTTGAGCAGTATGAGCAGGGAGCAGCAGGCTTATTAATTGTTCCTTTGCGGAATTTCTATCAATCTTTGAGTTTGTTAGCTCTTTGTTCTCAGGTAAATGAAGCACAGCAACAGCTTTATCTCCAGAAAGTAGCTGAAAACCAATCAAAAATGCAGGAATGGGCGGCTCATGCAGCCGTAAATTATCAGCACAAGTACAATTTAATTTTAGCTGAACAAGCTCGTGTAACTGGCGATCGCTTACAAGCCGCAGATTATTATGAAATAGCGATCCAAGAAGCGATCGCCAATGGCTATGTTCAGGAAGCAGCGATCGCTAACGAACTTGCTGCCAAATTTTACCTAGAATGGGGTAAAGAAAGAGCCGCAGAAGGATATCTGCAACAAGCATATTACAGTTATGCCCGTTGGGGAGCAAAAGCCAAAACTGATGACTTGGAAAAACGCTATCCCAAATTACTCAAACTCATTTTGCAACAGCAAGAATTCAACTTAAATCCTTTAGAAACCATAGCCAGCATTGCTCGTACATCTACTTACACTACCAGCAGCACTAATATTTCTGATGCTCTAGATTTAACGTGCATTCTCAAAGCAGCTCAAACTATTTCCAGTTGTATCGAATTAGACGCACTTATCAGCAGTCTCACTCGCATTATCTTAGAAAATTCTGGTGCGAAAACATCTGTATTAATTCTTCCTCAAGAAGATATTTGGCAAGTGCGGGCAATTACCTTTATCGATCAACAGTCAAATTCCCAGACTGATGTCAAAACTATTCTTGATTCACAACTAATAGATGCTTGTCAATATATTCCGAGAAAACTGATAAATTACGTTAAGAATACTCAAAAAACTGTCATCATAGACAATTGCAAAACAGATATTCCTGGTGTAATCGAGGAATATATGCTCCTACATCAACCTCAAAGTGTATTATGTACGCCCATTATTAACCAAGGTAATTTGGTGGGGATTCTTTACCTAGAAAATCAATTGAATCAAGGAGTATTTACTAGTAACCGCTTACAGGTGATTAACCTACTGTCCTCCCAAGCAGCAATTGCCTTAGAAAACGCTCGGCTTTATCAGCAAGCTGGGCAAGCTTTACAAGATTTGCAACAAGCTCAATTACAAATCGTCCAAAGTGAAAAGATGTCTGCGTTAGGTAACTTAGTTGCTGGCGTCGCTCATGAAATGAATAATCCTCTTGGTTTTATTGCTGCCAGTCTCAAACAAGCTAAACCAACATTTATTGATGTTATCGAACACTTGAAACTGTATGAACAAAAGTTTCCTATTCCCGGAGATGAAATTTTTACCCATGCCGAAGAAATCGATTTGGAATATAGCTTAGAAGATTTGCTCAAGATGATTGATTCGATGACAATAGCGTGTGACAGGCTCAAGAACATTAGCACCAGTCTGCGTACTTTCTCCCGTGCTGATAGAGATTACAAAGTACCATTTAACATTCATGAAGGCATTGATAGTACGATTTTAATTCTCAAACATCGCCTGAAAGCTAACGAAGAACGTCCAGCTATTGAAGTAATCAATGAGTACGGAAATTTACCCAAAATTGAATGCTTTCCTGGGCAATTAAACCAAGTATTTATGAACATCTTAGCAAATGCCATTGATGCCTTGGATGAATCAAATATAGGTAAGAGTTTTGAAGAAATTCAAGCCAATCCCAACCGGATTAAAATTACCACTTCTTTAAAAAATAAACAAGTTGAAGTGAGCATTGCTGATAATGGTCAAGGCATGAGTGAATCAGTCAAACAAAAAGTATTTGACCACTTATTTACTACGAAAGGTGTTGGTAAAGGAACGGGATTAGGATTAGCGATCGCTCAGTCTATTGTTGTAGAAAAACATGTCGGTTCACTGGTTGTGAATTCTACCCTGGGCGTTGGAACAGAATTTGTAATTACCTTACCGATTCTGACTCAGACTCAAAATTAATACCAATTTCAAAAAATAATGCGACAAATTGACCATTTGTAGAGACGCGATTCATCGCGTCTTGAAAAACTAATTATCTACACTAATAGCTGTTAACTGAACCTATTGAGACTTGAACTAAATTTCAAAATGGCAAATATTTTTAACTTCTCCATTTTTTGCAAAATTGGGATGCTCGTTAGAAATCTGGATTGATACATTTAAGATGCTCACAGCCAAAACCTTGAGTCATCATTGCAGATAGCTGTGGAAAAACTTGTTCGTCAAAGTTGAGTTCTCGCATGATTTGGTCACAAGCTTGTCCCTGCGCTATCCGCTTTGCCATTTCCTGAAACTCTACCCAAGTTAAATTACTCTCAACAAATGCTTTAGCAAGGATAATTACCAGTTCTTCATAATCATTGTCTTCCAATTTTGTCATCATTCGGTGTTCAATGTGAAGCGAATCATCGAAACAGTAATACCAGGATTTTGGTTGCTGTCTAAGTACTCTTCGGAAAAAATCCTGCTGTTTCGAGCGACTAACAGCACTATCTGCCTCACTACATACCATTAAAATTGGGGCAGAAACACTGCCTTGAGCCTTGTCTAAAACCTGATATCCTAATTCCAGAAATATCCGTAAGGCCTTGAGACGAAAACCTTTATAACCAAAATTCCCAGGTGCATCTTTGTTGAACCATTCAAAGTAAATTGGCAAAATTTTGATGAGTTGATCGAATATTAAGTAGTGGCTACCTAAAAAAGGTGTGAACAATAAGGTGCGGTCAATCTCTTGAGGATGCTCTAAAGCTAACCAAGCAGCTAAAGTTCCACCTGTTGATAATCCACCAATCACAACTTGTTGACCTAGCGTTTTTGCAATCTGCAACCATTTGATGACAAATTGTTGATAAATCTCAATATCTGTTGGCAGGGGTGGAGGATTTTGCGACTTCCAGTCACCTGAGCGTCCATGACCGGGTTGTAAAGGAATCAAAACGTTATATCCCTTGTTAAAGAAAGCTTTACCAAGCGGCTCGAATTGGTAAGGGCCTGCTGTAAAACCATGCAAAAACAAAAAAACTTTTGACGTGAAGTCAGGATGAATCAAAAATTTAGAACGGCAGGCTTCATTTTTAAGACCTAGTGTGGACTCTAATTGGTCAACTTGTTCTAAAATTTCTACTGTATTTTGAATGCCAACTTTCATTTATGTAATTATTATGTTCATATACATATAGGAATCCTACTTGAATCTTGCTCAGTATCCTGAAAAGGAAATCTTTGTCAGACAAGCTTTTAAGCAGCTTAGTTATTCAAAAATTAAATAGGAGTCCTAGATATATGTTACTTTATGAATTAAGTAGTTACTCCGAGTCTAGCAGAGGACATATTGTTGAGTTGCCCTGTCAGAAGTGAGAAACCTTTTTAAAGTCGGATGTGTATTCACTCCAAACTAATTTTCCACAACCCATCTAACGGATTAGACAGTTGGAATTGACTATCATTGCTACCGAGCCAATTATTGTCATACACCAACCCAACACTGAATGTTCTATTTAGAGGATATTGTCCTAGTTTTCCAAAACCTTCAATATTCTTTGAGTCAGCGATCGCTTGCTGGTTCAACTGTATAGTTGTTTGGTTGCCGTCGTCAAAGTAAATTGTGGCTCGTTTGTTGTGAAAGCGCACCTGAACTTTGTAGACCCCACCAGTTGCATAGTAATAAGCTGTAGCAGGCAGCTTTTGACCATCAATATTTTGTCCTTTAAGCTCAACTGCCATAGCAGGACTGCATAGCAGCAACAGGATTGGCAAGACTGATCCTAAAACTTTCATTGGTAGTAACAAACACCTTCAATCAACTACTTTCTACTTTAAAACATAAGTAGAGCGACTTACAGCAGATTTCAAGTTGGTGAAGTACACAAGCTAAGTCTGTTACCCAGATGTAAAACGTGTTTACTTCTGAATTCTGAATTTTGCTGTAAGTTTCACAGCCAACGCCAGAAAATCGTCTTTCCATACTCTTGTAGAGAGACGCGAGATATCGCGTCTCTAACTTACTCCCTACTCATGAAATAAATCCAAGTCTGTGACAGCACCAACACTACTAGAGGAAACTAACTTGGCATATTTTGCTAAGATGCCTTTTGTATAACGGGGTGGACGGGGTTGCCATTTGGCGCGGCGACTGGCTAGTTCTGCATCAGAAATGTTGATTTGTAACAAGCGAGAATTAGCATCAATAGTGATGCTATCACCTTCTTTTACCAGAGCGATCGCACCACCAACGGCGGCTTCGGGAGCAACGTGTCCGACTACCATCCCGTAAGTACCGCCTGAAAAGCGTCCATCGGTAATTAACCCGACTGCATCACCTAAACCTGCACCAATAATTGCTGAGGTTGGTGCTAACATTTCCCGCATCCCAGGGCCGCCTTTTGGTCCTTCGTAGCGGACGATAATTACATCACCGGCTTTAATCTTACGTGCAAGGATGGCATCTAAGCATTCTTCCTCGGAATCAAATACCCGTGCAGGGCCAGTAATGCCGGGATTTTTTACCCCAGTAATTTTTGCTACTGCTCCCTCTGTAGCGAGATTCCCTTTCAAGATGGCTAAGTGACCTTGAGCATACATCGGGTTATTCCAAGGACGAATCACATCTTGATTCGTGGGTGGTTCATTGGGAACATCTGCTAAAATTTCGGCGATGGTTTTACCTGTGATGGTGATACAGTCACCGTGAAGTAATCCATGCACCAATAGCATTTTCATCACTTGGGGAATACCACCAGCTTGATGTAAGTCTGTGGCAACATATCTACCACTGGGTTTTAAATCACATAAAACAGGGACACGATCGCGGATAGTTTCAAAATCATCTAGATTAAGTTCTACACCAGCCGCACGAGCGATCGCCAGAAAATGTAACACCGCGTTAGTTGAACCACCCACAGCCATAATTACAGAAATAGCATTTTCTATAGATTTGCGCGTGATAATGTGCCGGGGTAACAGTTGATTGCGAATTGCTTCTACTAATACCTTGGCAGATTCTTCAGTACTATCGGCTTTTTCGCCATCTTCCGCCGCCATTGTGGAAGAATAAGGTAAACTCATACCCATCGCTTCAAAAGCCGAGGACATAGTATTGGCTGTGAACATCCCACCGCAGGAACCAGCCCCAGGACAAGCGTGGCGTTCTACTTCCATCAGTTCGGTGTCGTCAATTTTACCAGCACTGTATTCACCCACAGCCTCAAAGGAACTCACAACAGTCAAGTCGCGGCCGTTGTAGTGTCCGGGTTTAATTGTCCCACCGTAAACAAAGATAGCCGGGATATTCATCCGTGCCATTGCAATCATTGCCCCTGGCATATTTTTATCGCAGCCACCAATGGCAATCACGCCATCCATACTTTGACCATTACAAACGGTTTCAATGGAGTCAGCAATTACTTCTCGTGACACTAGGGAATATTTCATTCCCTCAGTTCCCATAGAAATCCCATCACTAATAGTAATTGTGCCGAATATTTGCGGCATTGCCCCGGCTAGTTTAATTCCCGCTTCAGCTATGAGTGCTAGTTGATTAATTCCCATGTTACAGGGAGTGATGGTGCTGTAGGCATTAGCCACACCGACAATTGCTTTTTTAAAGTCTTCGTCTTGAAAACCTACTGCACGCAGCATAGCCCGATTTGGCGATCGCTGTACCCCTTGTGTAACAACTTTACTTCTGAAATTCTCTGATGTTGTTTTTTCACTCATGGCTCTGGCCTCAATCAAATCTCTGTACGAGTATGATATGTAGCCTTTTTTGAGATGTCCAATATATATTTATTTAAAATTGATACTTATAAAGTATCAAAAAGATAGTACTACAAAATCTGAGCTACTTTATTGCTACAGCTAAGGAATTACATTTCAGCAGGAATTAGACAAACGTATAATTTTATTTAGCAATAAATCGAATGGCTCTTTGCGTTCATATTACTCACCCACAGAAATTATCAACCCTCAACTCACGCCACACATCAGACGGTTGCCAGCCAGAGTTACCAACAGAGCGCAAAGGGCGATAGTGTTCACAGATGTAGTCCGATTCGGATGCTTCGATGTACACAGGTAGATTTGGTTCAACCACCGATTCAGGAATATCTTGGCTCTCAGGCATCTCAATGGGTTCAGTCGATGGTGGAGTTACTTCTGTTATCTCGCGAATTGGGTTAGAAGTTTTTTTGATGAGTCGTTGCATATTCAGAGTCATTATTTGGCTTTCCACAAGGTAAGATATCCCAGAATACATTAAGTTATTAGACAATCCGAAATATTTTGTTGGAAAGTTTGGTCTTGCATAAATGCGGGATGACTTAGCTAAATACAGGTATTTATCTATACTTAAAATACAAAAGTAACAATAAAATTTAATGTTCAAGTATATCTACTGCTTTAGAATAGCATAATGTTTTTCGATAGCGACGTTAGGAGCGTCTATAGGCGCGCAAGATAATCACGTAAACGTATATTTTCACCTTCTACTCATGGTCATATATGTTTTACTGACGATATGATCTTCTGGGCTAATAAAACTGGGGTAAACTTTCCATCCGTCCGTCACATAAAGGTTTAACTCTTTCAGCACTATGGTCTCCTAAAAGCCAAGCTAAAATTCCCAAAAACTTTCCCCTCACCAAGAGGGATTTAAGAACAAAATTAACTGACTATTTTATCAAGAAAATCATGAATAACATAAAATCATTTAAGCAAGTGAAACGCAAGTTTATCGAGCAGATTACTGTTAAAATAGTGTTATTTACAATAACACTATTATTTACAATAGTTTTATTAAATCATAGCACTACTGGAGTAAGTGTTGTACCTCAATCCCTGCGTCCTGATATCAAAGTTCGCAATATTATTAATACACTCTCAGTCTCTCCTTCTGTGCGGATTGTAAAAGATCCACGAAACAATACTCTCTATTACCTCAAACGAAATGGCGAGATTTATCAAATCAATTTAGGCTTGTCTACTAAAACACTTGTTTACAACTTTAGTAATCATAGTTTAAGTGAAACTCAAGGTATGGCCATTGGCCCTAACGGCACAATTTATTTAGTTGGCAATGCAGACCTTGTGAATAACCAAACTCAAGCAATTATTGTTAAAGGTGTAATTAATTCGAGTACAAGACAGCGTATCTGGTCTATCTTAGCTAAGAGTGAAGCCTATCCCAAAAGCAAAACAGCTTATGACCATCGATTCAACGGCGTAGTTGTTAGCCTGGATGGTAACTTTATCTATGTGAATAGCGGTTCTCGTACCGATCATGGTGAGGTTCAGTCTGTTGATGGTCTATATCCCAATACTCGCGAAGTCGGATTAACCGCCTGTATACTCCGTCTTCCTAGTAATGGTAACAATCTCTTTCTGGCAAACAATCGAGCAACTTTAAAGACAGCTGGCTATATTTTTGCAGAAGGAACACGTAATACTTTCGATATGGCTTTTGCACCCAATGGAGATTTATTTGGCACAGAAAATGGCCCAGATCGCGATATGTCCGAAGAATTAAATTGGCTACGTTTAGGTGGTAATTACGGCTTTCCTTGGCGTATTGGTGGAACAGATAATCCACAACAATTTCCCAATTATAATCCTGCCAATGACCGATTGTTAAGCCCTCAATTTAACGCTATCCAAAAGGGCTACTATCGTAACGATCCAACCTTTCCTATTCGGCCTACTGGAAATTTGATTGAACCAATTCCTAATCTTGGCCCGGACGCTGATAATTACCGTGATCCTGTAGATGGAAAAATCAAAGATGCCAGTGTTCTTGGGCAAACTTTGAGTACTTTTACAACACACCGTTCTCCTTTAGGATTAGTTTTTGATACACAAGGAGTAATGATTCCAGAATTCAAGAGAGATGGATTTATGTTGAGTTGGACAGCAGGCGATCCCACTGGCGAAACACTAGTAGGGCCTTTTAAAGATGCCAGCCAAGACCTACTGCATTTAAAGTTAACTAAAGTAAGAAATACCAACTATAAACTTAATGCTACGCGCCTTGTCACAGGTTTTAGTAATCCCATTGATGCTGAGATTATTAGCAATAAGATTTATGTTCTGGAATATGGTGGAAATCAAGGAATTTGGGAAGTTTCTATGCCTACCAAGTAAAACAAATTGGGTATTTCTGCATTACTTAATCGGAATTAGACACTCAAGCTATCCCGATTGAAATAAGCTCGTACTCCTGTGTAACGCTTTCTTGCACCCCTCGTTCTGGTATAGGAAACGTTTTTTCACAGCTTTATATAAATCTCTGTGTCTCATTGACTCGTCAGGTAATTTCACCAACCGCCATGATGGAAAATGTCGTGGGCTTAACTAGTATTGGCATTCCTAAAGGATTGCATTACGCAAAAAAAGCGATAATGCTATAGTAGTATAGGGAATCCAGCAAGATTTCCCTAAATTTACAGCGTTTGAATGTAGAATAGATACTCAAATGTCTGAATAAATAGTTGGAGAGGTGTCCGAGCGGTTCATAGTGACGCACTCGAAATGCTTAAAACCCCTCTCTAAACTACGATATTGCAAGGCTTGTAGACAATCGAATAATTGACATCACCTTAGATTTACGTTTCTACTGTCTGAGGTGATTTCTGTAATGGTACTTAGAGCAAAAAAGGGCAGTGTCTCCATTAACGCTAAGGCGGGAAAGCTCCGCATTGTTCTACCACGTAGTATTGGAGACGGACAACAACATTTTATATACACAGGTTTTGACGATACACCGCAAAATCGCAGAAAAGCTCAAATGGTGGTACTTCAGATTGAATCTGATATAGAAGCCGAACGCCTGGATGGTAGTTTGGAAAAATATCGAACTGCGTTAGGAGTTTTTAAAAATCAACAGCGATTACAAATAATCCCAAAAGCCCTTAACTTAAAACAGTTGTGGGCTAAATATTGTGAATTTAAAGAACATCAAGTCTCAGCCACAAGTTATATACAAGATTTTTTGGGCAGATACGCGAGGGCGATAGACAACTTACCTAGTAAAGAAATTAGTGACGCGATCGCAATTAGAGATCATTTACTCCAAACTTATCCGCCATATACGTGTAAGAGACTACTGACTCAGTTCAATGCCTGTTGCAAATGGGCTGTGAAATCAAAGCTAATTAACTCAAACCCATTTGAAGGGTTAGCCGGAGATGTCAAGGTCAAGCGCTGGGACACCGATAAAATTGACCCTTTTACGCCAGCAGAGCGCGAAGTCATTATCCATGCTTTTGAAACTCACGCCCTCTATAGCGGATATACGGACTTTGTAAGATTTATGTTCCTCACTGGATGCCGGATCGGAGAGGCGATCGCTTTGCAGTGGGGGCATATAAACCATCAATGTACAGAAATATATTTCTGCGAGAGCCACAACCGTTACGGAAGGAAGGACACTAAAACGGGCGTGAGCCGCAAATTTCCGTGCAATGCCTGTCTACAGAACCTCTTGTTGAGTATTAGACCTGGCAACTACCACAAAGAAATGCTTGTGTTCTCATCTCCCACAGCGAAGAAAGAGATAAGAGTGAACGGCTTCACTGGTGTTATATGGCGTGGAGGGATGAATCATGGACACTATTACCCTGGCATCATCACCCAACTTGTCGAAACTGGACAAGTTTCTCGATACCGTCCGCCTTACAACTGCCGTCACACGTTCATCACAGAGTGTTTAGAGCGTGGTATCCCAGTACAACAAGTGGCGCGGTGGGTTGGTAATTCTCCAGAAGTCATTTTTAAACATTATGCAGGGGTCTTGACTAATATTAGTGTCCCTGAATTTTTGATGTAGAGGAACATTTGCAGTTATGCGATCGCACCTCGGTTTTTGCACCCACCACGGGAGAAAATGCAACTTTTACACTCTATCTTTAGGTATCAAAATGCATCTACTCATGGAAGACAATTCAACTAGATCAAAAATAACATCTGTTTTTTCAAGACTATTTACTAATAATAATTAGATGTTGCTGCCACTGCGAAAGCTTACAACATGACTATTAATGCCCTGCTACGTGCTGCCCTTTTTGAGTACCTAGCAGCCCACAGACCAAAACACAATGACATAGATAATATGTGTGCTTAAGGTACTCGTAGCGTCCAACGCCTAGTCAACATTCTTTTGTATAAACACACAAAAAAAATGTTGCCTCGACTCCTAACCACTTTCACCTTTCGCTTTTTTGCAAAAGGAAGCTTTACAAGGAATCAAAGACAACAAGAAAAAAACTAATACCAATTCTTTATGAAGCTGCGCTAAACAAAGCTTCAAGAATAAAGTCGTAGGAAGTGAGAGAGGCAATCATGGAAGGTGTAATTTCTTTGAGGACATCAGTTAACTTGTGCTGTAGTTGTGTGAGTGTTTTACAATTTTCCCATTGCAGTTTAGATTTGAGAAATTCCCAAAACCGCTCAATGGGGTTGAGTTCAGGAGAGTGAGGAGGTTGAAAAATCGGGATGATGTTATCTGGAATATCGAGAGATTTGGCTTTGTGGAAAGATCCTTGGTCGAACTGGATAACTGCGATATCATCACCTAGATCAGCAGACAGCAACTCCAAAAAGTGTTGAAAACTGCTTCCCCATTAAGGTCTACGGTGTACACACAAGTCGAAGTAAACTACTAGGGTCAGGGATTTGAGGGTGCAAGAGAGAGTGGAAAATCCAATAAGAATTCATGCTCAACGCTGGGATAGAATTGCTTTTGGCGACCCAAGGT
>JADEXV010000150.1 GCA_015206945.1 Nostocales cyanobacterium LEGE 12452
CCCCTGCCCCCCTGCTTCCCACTCCCACTCCCTACAACGCATGAGAGAAAAAATCGACGCTTTAACACAAAATCTAGCTCTTACCATCGTTGGCAAAGCTGAGGCAATACGTTTAGTGCTAGTAGCATTGCTAGGTGGTGGTCATGCTCTCCTAGAAGATGTCCCTGGTGTTGGTAAAACCCTGCTTGCTAAATCCTTAGCTCGTTCACTCGATGGCAAGTTTCAACGGCTACAATGCACTCCCGATTTATTGCCAACTGACATTACTGGTACCAACATCTGGAATCCAAAAAGCGGCGAATTTACTTTTCTTCCTGGGCCAGTCTTTACCAATGTGCTATTGGCTGACGAAATTAACCGCGCCACACCCCGCACTCAGTCAGCTTTGCTGGAAGTTATGGAGGAACATCAGGTAACAGTTGATGGTGTCTCTCGTCCAGTTCCCCAACCCTTTTTTGTCATTGCCACTCAAAACCCTATCGAGTATCAAGGTACTTTTCCCCTGCCGGAAGCGCAAATGGATCGGTTTATGTTGTCGCTGAGTTTGGGCTATCCTTCTGAAGCAGAAGAACTCCTGATGCTGCAAAATCTTCAAAATGGTGTCAAAGTTGCTGATTTACAGCCTTGTATTACCTTGGAAGAAGTACAGAAATTGCGTTACCTCTGCTCTCAAGTAAAAGTGGCAACTTCCTTGCAACAATACATTCTCGAATTGGTACGAGCAACACGTCAAGATGAGGAAATCGCCCTTGGTGTCAGTCCCCGTGGCACATTAGCATTACAACGGGCTGCCCAAGCGTTAGCTTTTCTATTAGGGCGTGATTATGCCATTCCCGATGATGTGAAATTTCTTGTCCCTTATGTTCTTTGCCATCGCCTTATTCCTAGAGGAGGACGCAATTCAAGAACTGTTGTTGAGAGATTATTGCGATCGGTTTCTATTCCTTAAGGTAACGTGACTTCGATAAGCTAAAAAACAGCTATCCGAGATGGCGATAACTCTATTTCTTGCTAGGGAAAATATTTTTTACGCGAACATTTTTCCTTGCATAGTCAGTGGTGCGCTGAATAAATATTTATATTACTGTTGTCGATATCAAAAATGTGTTGCTTGACAAAACTACTTACGCAAAATTTGAAACACTGCCAATACTGCGTAAGTCTTATGATTAACACAAGCGCCACTTTTAAATATTTGGGAATGTGAGGAATGTCAATTTTTATTAAGCGCAAAATCCGCGATGCCTACGGCGGGCTACGCCAACGCCAAGCACTACAGCCAAGCGCCGAACGTGAATTCAAACGCCAATTTTTCGGTTTACTTCTGGTAATTGTAACGTGGAGTTTAGCTATGGGCTGGCTTCTAGCCTTGGCAACTAACGCCCAAAGTGCGACTCCTCCGGCTGAAATTGGCACTGTTGACGTAGTACCTGCACAATACCAACTGGGGCAAGAACTATATTTAGAAAATTGCTCCAGATGTCACATTCCCATACCACCAGCTGTTTTACCTACCCAAACTTGGAAAAATCTCCTGCAAGACTCGCAGCACTACGGCGCACAACTCCAGCCTTTAGTCGACCCACCACGCATCTTGGTGTGGAAATATCTTTCGACTTTCTCCCGTGTCCAGCTAGACGACGAAGAAACACCATATCGCCTCAACAACTCGCGTTATTTCAAAGCTTTGCATCCAGGAGTTGAATTACCACGTCCCGTCCAGGTTGGTAGCTGTGTCAGCTGTCATCCCAGTGCTAATGATTACAATTTCCGCCGCCTGACATCATAAGAGGCAGAGGGGCAGAAGAGATAGGGGGCAGAGGGGAAAGATCCTGAGAAAGTTCCCCCCCTGCTCCTCTGCTCCTCTGCCCCCCTGCTCTCTCATCTGGGGGCAAAATGATACTATGAAGAAAGAGTAAATATAAGATAAGAGTTCAAACCAATCATTTAATAAACTGATTGGCTAGTTTTTATCCTGTTTTTGAGGTAATTCTCATTTCACACCCATCCACAACCAAGACGTTTGGGCTGGGTTAAATGTTTATAATCAATGCCGACCTTTTAATTCCCATCCCCCTTGATTCAGTTCTATAACCTGCCATGCTAAAACTTTTGTTGGGCGACCCCAACGCTCGTAAGCTTAAAAAATACCAACCTTCTGTTACTGAAATTAACCTTTTAGAGGAAGAAATTAAGGTTCTTTCCGATGATGATTTAAAAGGTAAAACCGTCGAATTTAAACAACGGCTCGCTAAAGGTGAAACCTTAGATGACATATTGCCAGAAGCTTACGCCGTTGTCCGGGAAGCAGGACGGCGAGTATTAGGCTTGCGGCACTTTGATGTCCAACTCCTTGGCGGTATCATTTTGCACGTGGGGCAAATTGCCGAGATGAAAACTGGTGAAGGTAAAACACTAGTTGCCACCTTGCCGAGTTACTTAAATGCCCTTACTGGTAAAGGTGTACACGTCATCACCGTAAACGATTACCTGGCTCGTCGGGATGCTGAATGGATGGGACAGGTACATCGGTTCTTGGGGCTGAGTGTGGGGCTAATTCAGTCAAGCATGACTCCTAGCGAACGCCAGAAAAACTACGACTGTGATATCACTTATGTTACCAACAGCGAGGTCGGCTTCGACTATCTGCGGGATAACATGGCGACATCAATGGCAGATGTGGTGCAACGTCCGTTTAATTATTGCGTAATTGACGAGGTGGACTCGATTTTAGTTGATGAAGCGCGGACACCACTGATTATTTCTGGGCAGGTGGAAAGACCTACAGAAAAGTATCTACAAGCTGCTGAAATAGCATTCACACTTAAAAAAGACGAACATTACGATGTAGATGAAAAAGCTCGTAACGTTCTATTGACAGATGAAGGGTTTGCGGAATCAGAAAATCTTTTGGGAGTCACAGACTTATTTGATCCAGAAGATCCTTGGGCACACTTCATTTTCAATGCAATTAAAGCCAAAGAACTTTTCCTCAAGGATGTAAATTACATCGTCCGCAATGGTGAAGTAGTAATTGTGGATGAATTTACTGGTCGGGTGCTAGCCGGACGGCGTTGGAGTGATGGATTACACCAAGCAATTGAAGCGAAAGAACACGTAGAGATTCAGCCAGAAACTCAAACTCTCGCGACAATTACTTACCAAAATATGTTCTTGCTGTATCCAAAACTCGGTGGAATGACAGGAACGGCAAAAACCGAAGAACCAGAATTTGAAAAAATTTACAAGCTTGAAGTTGCGGTAATTCCCACCAACCGCGATCGCAGACGGGAAGATTTATCTGATATGGTCTTTAAGACAGAAGCAGGTAAGTGGGGGGCGATCGCTAGAGAATGTGCCGAAATGCACGAACTCGGCAGACCTGTATTAGTAGGAACCACTAGTGTAGAAAAATCTGAACTTCTGAGTAGGCTGCTGAAGGAATTGGCGATTCCTCACGAATTACTTAACGCCCGTCCTGAAAACGTCGAGCGTGAGGCAGAAATCGTCGCTCAAGCAGGACGCAAAGGTGCTGTTACTATTGCTACTAACATGGCGGGTAGAGGTACAGACATCATCCTGGGTGGTAACTCCGAATATATGGCGCGTCTAAAGCTGCGGGAATACTTTATGCCCCGGATCGTCATGCCAGAAGATGAAGATGCCTTTGGCGTTCAAAGAGCAGCCGGATTGCCTACAGGACATGGTGGTGGTCAAGGCTTTGTCCCTGGAAAGAAAGTCAAAACTTGGCGGGCTTCACCAGAAATTTTCCCGACTCAGTTGACGAAAGAAACCGAAAAACTACTCAAAGATGCAGTAGAAATTGCAGTGCGTGAGTATGGTGAACGCAGTTTACCGGAATTGGAAGCTGAAGAAAAGGTAGCTGTAGCCGCAGAAAAAGCTCCCATCGATGACCCTGTAATTCAGAAATTGCGGGAAGCTTACAACCGCGTCAAACAGGAATACGAACAATTTACTACCCGCGAACATGATGAGGTAGTGGGAATCGGCGGTTTGCACGTAATTGGTACAGAACGCCATGAATCGCGGCGGATTGATAACCAGTTGCGCGGACGTGCAGGAAGACAAGGCGACCCTGGAACCACGAGATTTTTCCTCAGCTTAGAGGATAACCTACTACGGATTTTTGGTGGCGATCGCGTTGCTGGATTAATGAATGCCTTCCAAGTAGAAGAAGATATGCCTATCGAATCTGGGATGCTCACCCGCAGTTTGGAAGGCGCACAGAAAAAAGTTGAAACCTACTACTACGACATTCGGAAGCAGGTATTTGAGTATGACGAGGTGATGAATAATCAACGTCGTGCTATTTACGCCGAACGCCGCCGAGTTCTAGAAGGTCAAGATTTGAAAGAACAGGTGATTAAATACGCTGAAAAAACGATGGATGACATCGTTGACTACTACATCAACGTAGACTTGCCCTCGGAAGAGTGGGAGTTAGAAAAGTTGGTTGAGAAAGTCAAAGAATTTGTCTATCTGCTAGCGGATTTACAGGCAAATCAATTAGAAGATATCACAGTCAGCGAGATTAAAGCCTTCCTCCACGAACAGGTGCGAATTGCTTACGACCTCAAAGAAGCGCAGATTGACCAAGTTCAACCTGGACTTATGCGCCAAGCGGAACGCTTCTTTATCTTGCAACGCATTGATACATTGTGGCGGGAACACCTGCAACAAATGGATGCCTTGCGCGAATCAGTGGGATTACGCGGTTATGGGCAAAAAGATCCGCTGATTGAATACAAGAGCGAGGGTTACGAACTCTTCCTGGATATGATGGTAAATATTCGTCGAGACGTTGTGTACTCGTTGTTCATGTTCCAGCCTCAGCCTCAGCAGATGGCGCAAGCTTCGTCTGAGATGGTTTGATATTGAGATAGAAAATAATCTCACGCAGAGACGCAAAGACGCATAGTCGTTTTTGCGTCTTTGTTTGATTGAATAAATATCAATTCAAGAAAATCTAAATAATATTAAGCTTTTAGCAGTTTTCCATATAAAATACAAATGTACTATAATAGTAATTTTTAGTTTCGTCTAGTTGTTAATAGTATTTTATGGCTAAAACTGTCAATGCAGCTTTTAATGATTTTTTGAAAAATTATGTCAACTTAGATCCAAATGATACTGTTCAAGCAAGAAAGAGCAGAGATTGGCTAGTAGAAGAGCAAATACATTCATTTCCGGAAAAAGACATATACTTTCCCACGCTGTATTCAGAAAAAGATATTTCCTTTGGCTCTTTTGCTAGACGTACAAAAAAAAGAGAACTGGATGATATTGATATTATGATTGTTTTAAGTGATGAAGGAGCGTCTTACCATGAATATATAAATAATTTAATTGAAATATATGTACCTGATTCTGCTTATAAATTAAAAAGACTTTGTTCTGATAGTACAAATAAATTAAATTCACGAAAAGTTATCAATAAAATTATAGCTTTAATGAATAGAGTGCCACAGTATGAAAAAGCTGATATCAACAGAAACTTAGAAGCTGCTACACTCAAATTGAAAAGTTATTATTGGAATTTTGATATTGTTCCTTGCTTTTTTACAAAACCCGATTTTTCTGGAAGAACTTATTATTTAATTCCAGATGGCCAAGGTAACTGGCAAAAAACAGATCCAAGGATTGATCGAGATCGATTAACTCAAGTAAATCAGTTTCATGATGGCAATGTATTAAATTTAATAAGATTAATGAAATTTTGGAATAAAAGACCAACGATGTCATCAATGTCCTCATATTTGCTTGAAAATATGATACTAGACTATTATTCTAATAATCTTTTTAGAAAAGCATCTAGTTATGTAGATTTAGAAGTTCCAAACTTATTACAGTATATTAGAGATAATATTTTTAATTCAGTGAATGATCCTAAAGGAATTCAGGGAAATATTAATAATCTAGAACCAAAAGAGCGATCTAGTATTTAGGCTAGAGCACATATAGATAATATAAAAGCATTGGAGGCTAGACAATTAGAAACTGAAAATAACCATAAATTATCAATTAGTAAATGGCGCGAAGTCTTCGGCACAAACTTTCCTATCTATAGTTAAAATTAATTCTATTAATGAATTTTACAATACCCACACTAATATTAAACTAATGCTTAAATTTTCGCTAAATTTAAAATTTTAAAAAGTTTTTCTTTATATCTAGAGCTATTTCCTGATTATTTATGAACAAAATTCCCCAAGAACAGAATATACAACTTCAGTTGGAGCGTTTAGCAGCACAACGACAACTTTACTCTGATGCTAAGAGTATACAAAATATCAGTATGATTCTTAGCATTCCCCTAGTAGTTGTATGGTCTATTTTTATTGCATTGCTCCCTAGATTTCAAGTTTATGCTGCTTTGTGGGGAATAGCTGTAACATTTTTAGATATTATTATACTTAGTCGTTTGCAGAAATATCTTCAAGAAAAAGCTGCGAAAATCCAACAACTTTTTGATTGTGATATTCTTCAATTAGATTGGTCAAAATTAAATTCTGGAAGCCGTCCTGAACCAGAAATTATCATTGATAGCTCTGCTAAATATAGACATAAATATACAAATTACTCAAAACTTGAAAACTGGTATCCAATTAATGTTAGTCAATTACCAATTTATCAAGCACGTATTATTTGCCAGCGTTGTAATATTTGGTGGGACGCTAACCTTAAGCGCCGCTACTCTAATTTGGTAATTATTGTATTAATTGCAATAACAATGATTGTCTTTTTAGTTGGTTTGATTGGAGGTTTAACTTTAGAAAAGTTTGTATTAGCAACTTTGACTCCACTAATACCTACATTCGTTTTGGGATTACGTCAGTATATTGATAATAATGAAGCTGCAACTCGACTTGACAGACTTAGAGAAAATTCTGAGAGTATCTGGCAGCAGGTCGTCAATGGTAGAATTGCTCCTCAAGAACTTGAAAGAGAATCATATAATTTGCAAAATAAAATATATGATAACCGTCGTCTTAGTCCATTAATTTTTGATTGGATATACTATCGATTGCAGCGAAAAAATGAAGAAGAAATGAATAGGGGTGCTGAAGCCCTTATTCAGGAATTGCGTCAGTCTCCTTAGTAGGATTTTTTAATGAGTACTCAGCGATCATCAATTAAAATCATTCAATTTATTGAAGCTTAATAAGATATGTTGGTTTATATTTGGCTGAGTTTTGGGGTTGTCTGTGGTGCGATCGCAGTAAGCTATTTTACTTTAATAACTAGGCAACCAGAGACAAGCTAGCCTATAAATTAGCTGATACAATATGAATAGCAAGTCAAAATGTCTGACCTTTTCAGATCGCGGAATCTAGGTCTTCCCTTGACTGATTTTTATTGTCTAAAAATATAGAATAGCTATGCATTTGCTGTATACAGATTAATTAATGAAAAAACTTTTATTTATCTGTAGCCAGAATAAATTGCGAAGTCCTACCGCCGAGGCTGTATTTTCTGAATATGAAGGATTTGAAACAGACTCGGCAGGTTTAGATCGCCATGCCGAAGTACCATTATCAACGGAGGCTATTCAATGGGCTGATATTATCTTTGTAATGGAAAAATCCCATAAAAATAAACTATCCAAAAATTTTCAGCCCTTCCTGAAACATAAAAAAATTATATGTTTAGATATACCAGATGACTATGAATATATGGAACCAGCTTTAATTGAATTGTTAAAACAGAAAGTTTTACCTTTATTAAAAATAAAAAAATGAATATTCAACAAGCTTTTAATTCTGCCGCAGGAGATTACGATAACTTACGTCGTGTTTTAATTCCCTGTTTTGATGACTTTTACAAAACAGCCGTTGAAATCATCCCAGCAGATTGTACTGTATCGCTGAAGGTTCTAGATTTGGGGGCTGGTACTGGACTTTACTCAGGTATGGTTCAGTCCGTTTTCCCTAATGCAGAGTTCACTTTGCTAGACTTAGCCCCTGAGATGTTAGAAAAAGCTAAGTTGAGATTTAGCAAAATGGGTAAATCTCCCAAAATATTAATTGGTGACTATATTGAGACTGATTTAGGTAGTTCATATAACCTGATAATTTCTGCCTTATCGATTCATCATCTGTCAGATATTGACAAAGAACTTCTTTATCAACGGATTTATGATGTTCTCAATCCTGGAGGGATATTTATTAACGCCGATCAAGTTCTCGGCAAAACGCCTGATTTAGAACAACTTTACCGTCAACACTGGTTAGATTCTGTCCGCGCCAAGAATATTTCAGAAGAGGATCTCAAAGCTGCACAAAAACGCATGGAATACGATCGCATGGCAACCCTTGATATTCAACTTAGCTGGTTAGAAGCAGCTGGATTCCAAAATGTGGATTGCTGGTACAAAAATTTTAGCTTTGCCGTTTTTGGTGGTTATCGACCAAATATTTAACCGCTATTTTTGTGGCAAAGATTCCAGGTAGAGGAAAATGGATTATTTGCCAGAACAGTAGCTATTAATTTCGTTGACTATTGAACTTTCTTCGCTACTACTCTTTTGCAGAGATACCAAAAAGCCCTTTGCTGCTGGTAAATTCTTTTTATCTATGGCTGTTGCTGCATTATTCAATTCCTTACTGATGTTCTGATAGAGTGTGAGAAAGCGTCCTTGAAAACCTTGCAATTTTTCATCTTTAACTTCTAGTGCTTTCATCTCTGTGGCAAGTGGGTCGATCTTACCAGCAAGTTCAGTTAGAGCTTTGGAACCTTTTGCGGGATTGGGATTTTTAGCGAATTGCTGACCTAGAGTGGATGCCTGATTGGCAACCTTTATGACTTTGTTACATTGAGCAACTTTACTTTCGCCACAACCTGCAAATAATAAAGCGATCGCAGTAGTAACTGAAAGTATAAAACTTTGCTTAAATACGCGTTGCATAGGTTCTATGATCTCCAACTATGTTTCGTGAAATTTGGACAGTAGGAATGGATGGTTAGAGAAAATACTTTTTCTAAACTTGATTCTTTCTTTATGCCCTGTTACTTTATACTTCATTTTTTCAATAACGTGTATGTAATTACACGCAAACAAGGCAATTTTAAATTAGATAGTCGTGTCGTCCTTTACTCTACCAATTTTGGAATTAATCTCAGTGTTGTAGTCGTATTTTCTGTAAGATTCTTTGATTCCCATAACATCTGGTGGTATTCAATTTTGCACCAAGGTTCAACCATATCGTTGTAGTGGTTATGGAAAGCATGGCCTGATTGTCCAGGGGTGTGAATTGCTACTGAGTTATCCAAATTTCCTAAATCTACAATCATCCGTAGTGAAGGAATATCAGTCACCTCAAAGGATTTGTTTGCTATCCAGCGGTTAGCATTTACTGTTTCGCCGTTACCAGATGTAGCAAATGCACCACGATTAAATAAAGCCTCAATCGGTGCAACCCCAGATTTACCCAAGGTGGCATTCCGAAAAGTAATGGTATGCAGCTTGCCCCAATTCCAGTTGTTCGGGTCTTTGCTTTGAATTCGTTCTAGTTCATCCACGGCTTCTACAAAGGACTGCCGGAGGATTTGGTCGCGGTTCTCAACTTTTGCGGTGTTGCGGTTGTCCCACCAAGCACTGTTGAGCTGTTTGACCAAATTTGCTACCACAGCATACCAGCGATCGCCCCCATCAGGAAAGTACTTTTCAGGCAACTGATCGTGAAACATATCTGCTAGTAAGTGTTTCCAGAATACTTCAAACAGAGCAGCAGCAGGCGATGTCATTCCCAACTGCAAATTCCAACCTTGCAGCAGTTTTTGGGCTGCTTGCAAGCGGGGTGTATCAACATCGATCGATTTTAGTAGTGGCACTAATGTTTGTGCATTTAAATTGCGATTATCACCCTGTATCTGCTGTACATCCTTTAGAGAAATCGGTTGCGTTTGTTGTGAAATCATTTCAACAATCCGCTTTGCTCGGTAGCCATAAACCCAGTCTGCGGTAATCAGGTAAGGATATTCACGCATAACTAAATTATTGGCAGTAGCAATATAACCTTGAGGTGGATTAAAACTTTTGGGCAATTTCTCAAAGTCAATATAGCCTTGCCATTCATATTCATCCGTTCAACCAGGAACGGGATAACGCCCATCTCCCTGAGCGCGGATGGGGAATTTACCAGGCATTTGGTAGCCGATATTGCCATCAATGTCAGCATAGACCAAGTTTTGAGATGGGACATCATAATTGCTGGCAGCAGTGCGGAATTCTTGCCAGTTTTGGGCGCGATTGATTTGAGGAATGGCATACGCTAGTTTGGAAGGTGCTAAGGCTGTCCAGCGCAGGGCTACGGCGTAGTTTTGCGGTATTTTTAACGGCTGACTTGGCTGGAATTGCTTCAGATTTGGCGAAACATCAGAGAGAATCGGTCCATGTCGGGTATAGCGTACTGTTTGCACAATCGGCTGACTTCCGGCTACTTGAATCGTCTCTTGCACAAGTTGCATATCAACCCACTTGCCATTGACCTCATACTGATTGGGGTTATTTGGATTGATTTTCTCAATGTATAAATCCATCACATCAGATTGTACATTGGTGACACCCCAGGCAATGCGATCGCTATGACCGATAATTACCCCAATCATTCCCGCAAAGGAAAAGCCAGAAACGTTGTAGGGACATTCTGAACTCTTCGGCGTGCAGTGCAAACCAACCTCGTACCATATAGAGGGAATTTGCACACCTAAGTGGGGGTCATTCGCCAAGATTGGCTTACCTGTTGCCGTTCGCTGACCAGATATTACCCAGTTGTTCGAGCCAATACCTATTCCTGTGGGCCCGATGAGTTGTTCCAAAGCCATCATCGGCTTAGTAATTGACTCTATAGCAGGTAATACATCTGGAGAATTGAGAAGTGCTTCAACATGATTGTCCCTTTCTTCCTCTGCTTCCCCTGTTCTTTGCTGCAACTCAGGTAAAATCACTGGCAAGTCTTGAGGGTATGGTGGAAAAAGTTCCTCTACTTGATTTGGGGTAAGAGTTTTGAGCAAAATAGCACGTTCAATTTCACTCTCGAAATTTCTGCCCAAGTCGTAAGCCATTACCTTACCCCAAGTCAGAGAATGCAGTATTTGCCAAGGTTCTGGCTTATATCCAGGATTGAGAAACTTTAGCACAGAATATTCTAGACTCAGGGCGCTGCCTTGATGCTCTGCCAAATAAGCATTGACACCATCGGCGTAAGCTTCCAAGTATGCCTTCATCTCTGCATTAATTTCCTGAATTTCTTGCTGTGCCACCCTTGCCCAACCCATTGTCCGCAGATATTTATCAGTGTCAACCTGAGAAGAACCAAACATTTCTGAGAGTCGCCCAGAACCAATGTGTCTCCAAAAGTCCATTTGCCAAAAGCGGTCTTGGGCGTGGATATAACCTTGCACCATAAATAAATCGTGGGAGTTGGCAGCATAAATATGGGGAATTCCCCATTTATCGCGCTGGACAGTTACTTCGGCTTTCAGTTCAGGTAATTGAATTGTGCCACTCTCTTGCGGAAAGGATTGGCGTACAGTGTAGGTGGAAAATCCCACTAACAATAGCCCTAGCACTAACAGGAAAATCAGGGTAATTTTGAGTCTTTTACTTAACCAACCTTTCCTGGAGTTTTTCATCTGAGCTTCTTGTGGCATTGTTTAGTGAAATTAGGCAATCCTACAAGATATTTAATCAGAATCTTTAGAAAAGTGCGATCTGTCCATTTAAAATATGCTTGAGTACACAGCTAAAATTTTGTTTAGCTCCCAGTAGAACAATAGTATCGCTCTCCTATTTTCCAAAGCTGGAGCGCAACTATTAAAAAGATAATGCCTGCGATTGGCGAGACATAACAAAACCACAAAGGTACTAAAAAAGCATCTTCTTTTTTAAGTACTGCAAGCAAAGGAAAATAACTGACGCAAGCAAGCGGTATTAAGAAAGTAAAGAATCGCTGAAACCACTTGCTATAAATTGCAAGAGGGTACTGAGCCGTTTCGACTCCTCCATAAGTGAGGATATTCATAATTTCGAGAGATTCAATAGTCCAGAAGGTGATGGTTGCTTGCATAATGACAATGCCAACAAAGAGCGCAACACCACCAATAAATGAAGTACCTAAAAGCCATAAAGTTTTAAAAGTTAAAGAAATGTGGAGAGATGAAAGCGACCACCACATAACAACAATTCCTTGAAATAATCTTCCGATTCGTTTCAAAGTAAACTCTTTACCTAAAAGCTGAAGTGCTGTAGTGCGTGGACGAACAAGTAAACGGTCGAAGTCTCCACTTTTAATTATTGTTGAAAATGAGTCAAACCCTTTTCCAAGAGCATCAGCACAGGCGAAAGAAATATTAATTATTCCATAAAATAGAGCAACTTCGTTTAAAGTCCACGTACCAATACTATTAAAACGACTAAAAAGTGCCCAGACTCCGAAAAATTCAACAGCAGTTACTAAAAATTGCCCTATGACTTGCAGCCAGAAAGAAACTTTGTACTGCATTTGCGACTTGAAAGATACAGAAATATATCGAAGGTAAAGTACAAAATCATTCATAGTCGCGTTGTAATTTTTATCTAAAATAAATTACCTAACCTATATACGCTTAAAAAAATACGAATTACGAACTTGTACTGAGCGTAGCCGAAGTATTACGAATTATTTACTTATCCTCCTTGAATTACAAGCTTTCTGATGCCATATTTCACAAGAACACGCCCAATTATAATAATGACAACTATCCAGAAAGTTTGATGCAGCAAAATACTAAACAAAGCGTTTGGTTGAAGATTTCCAGTAAAAAGACGAAAAGGTTTGTCGATTAGTCCTGAAAAAGGAAGTGCATTCAAAAAAGGCTTGCTCCACTCAGGAAAAAGTGGCAAAGGAACAATCATGCCAGAGAAGATACTAACAAGAGTAGGTAGAATACTATTAATTCCCTCGCCCGAAATTGTCCACATCATTGATACAGTCAGAAGCATAGTTAATGCAGATGAAAGTAAAATTGCGCCAATAAAAGAGAGAAAAAAGGCAGCAAAAGAAGCAAAGGAGGGTGAAAAAGAAAGCGACCATTCATCAAGTCCCAAAAAGGGGAAAAGAAAAATTGTGACTCCAAGAAGCGGAATGCTACGAAGTATCAGGGGCGTTGTGCGAAGTGCCAAAGCGCGAGTAAACCAAAAATTATAAAGGTCTGTGGGTCGGAGAAGATCGTATCCTACAGCACCAGTTCGGATGAGTTCTTGAATATCTCTATCACCTCCCCAAGGAACAATTGCCATCAAAAACGCCTGTCCTAGCCACACATATCCTACAGCTTGTTGAAAAGTCATAGGTTGAGCAGAGGTTGTATGAGTAAAGAATGCCTGTAAAACCATTACTTTTACTAACCCCCAGAAAAGCTGAGTTCCAACGCCAGCCAAAGCAGCAGCACGGTATTGCAACAGCAGTGTAAATCTAGCAACAAACAGTGACCAATATGCTTTCATCGGACAATTCCTCCTGAAATTGCATAAAGTTCCGCAATTATCTCTTCAATAGGTGGATTTTCTACAAAAAGATCCTCTACTTCATGTTGTGAGGTAACTTGGCTAATCAAAGATGCAGCAGAAAGCTTTGTGGGATCGAAGGCGAGAGTTACAGTGCGACCTTCTTTAGAGATAATACTGACTCCTTCTTCTTCAAAGAAGAAATCATCTTTTGCTAGGTCGATTCTTAAGTACCGACGCGAGGAAACTTGAGAACGCAGTGCTGTTAAAGTTCCATCACAAAGGATTTCACCTCCACCAATAATAATTATGCGATCGCACAATGCCTCGATATCATCCATATCATGGGTAGTGAGGATGGTGGTTACTTGATGAGTTTTATTCAGCGCCTTGATAAATTTTCTGACTGCAAGCTTGGAAACTGCATCAAGCCCTATCGTCGGTTCATCAAGAAAAAGAATTTCCGGTCTGTGAAGCATTGCGGCTGCAAAGTCACATCGCATCCTTTGACCAAGGCTTAACTGCCTCACCGGAGTGGAGAGAAAGCTTTCAAGACCAAGCAAATCAATCATTTCTTCGCGTGTCTGGCGATATTCTGATTGGGGAACGCGATAAATATCCCGCAGCAAATCAAAAGACTCAATCACTGGCAAATCCCACCAGAGTTGTGTTCTTTGACCAAACACTACACCAATGCGATTAACGTGCTTGATTCGATCTTTCCAAGGAGTTCGTCCGCCAATTAGGCATTTTCCACTGGAAGGTACGAGAATACCGCTCAAAATTTTAATCGTAGTCGATTTACCGGCTCCATTTGGGCCAATGTATCCTACAAGTTCTCCCCGTTCCAGGGAAAACGAAACTCCTTTGAGGGCATAAACTTCTTTAGTTTTTCGCTGCACAAGCCCTCGTATTGAACCGAAAAGCCCAGAGGAACGTTCAGACACAAAGAAAGTCTTCCTGAGATTTTCGACAAGAATGTGAGACATATTTGGGCAGGGGGCAAAAAATGAGCTTGGCTGGATTAAGAATTGTCTTGTTAGAGGTAGCTGGGGTGAGTAATGTGGGAGCGATCGCTAGGGTAATGAAAAATTTTGAGATATATCATTTAATAATAAGTACATTGCCAATGCAATCCCCACGTCTTTTTCCTTACACCCTACCTCCTACACCCTTCTTCTTGACGCAGGCATTCACTTACACAGCTAAAATGATTTCAAGGAAACACTTCAGCAGAACCACGATGCTGAAAATTAGTCTGTAAGTACTGGTACGATCGCAGGAGGCAAAAAATGGGCTTGGCTGGATTAAGAATTGTGTTGGTAGAACCAGCTGGGCCGATCAATATCGGCGCGATCGCCAGGGTGATGAAAAATTTCGGTCTATATAATTTAGTATTAGTGAACCCCCAATGCGATCCGCTATCGACGGAAGCTTTGATGATGGCTGTTCACGCTCAGGAAATTATAGAATCTGCGGTAATAGTGGCAACCTTACCAGAAGCATTGCATGGATGTGTACGGGCGATCGCTACTACTGGTCGCGTTCGTAGTTTAGAAACACCCTTAGAAAATCCTCGCACTGCACTACCCTGGTTACTGGAGGAACCAGAAAAACCCACAGCCCTGATTTTTGGCAGAGAAGACCGGGGATTAAGCAATGAAGAATTAAATTATGCACAGCGGTTTGTTGGCATTCCCACAAGTCAAGATTATGTCGCCCTCAATTTAGCTACTGCTGTAGCAATTTGTTGTTATGAATTGTCACAATCTGCCCAAAAACTTGACATTCAAACCTTACCTCAAACTGAACTCGCACCCTTAGATGTTGTGGAAGGATACTACCAGCAATTAGAATCACTATTACTGAAAATTGGTTATGTATATCCCCATACGGCAGCTAGTCGTATGGGAAAATTTCGCCAATTGTATAATCGCGCTCACCTGAAAACTGGGGAGGTGGCCATGCTGCGAGGAATTTTGCAGCAGGTAGAATGGGCCCTGAAAAACCAAAAGAATAGTGAAAACTTGTAATTATTCGTTTAATATATACGCAATCATCCCCCCAAAATAATTAATATGGCTTAAACTAAACACAAAAATGCTACTTAGTGGCAAAGTGGAATTTGAGTATTAATATTGCTTAAAGATTAAGTTTGGGGTCAAGAGTCTGCAAGAAAACAGTCAAGTCGGTCACAAGGAGTAACGGTGTCAGAATCAAGTGGCGAACTAACAGCTTTCTCGCGGCGTCAACCCTTAAATCGCCGCCAGCAGCCACAAAAAGTTCAAAAAGTGGTAAAGAAGAGAGTTAAAGCTAACAGTCAACAGCAAACTACAAATGGACAAGAAAGGGCACTAACACGCCCAAAAAATCAAATTAGTCCTCCCCCGATCTCTGGCGCTACACGTAGGGTAAAATCGGGGTTAGTTATGCCAACGGCAGTAAAACCAATACTTAGTGTTAAGGGAAAAATTCCTCCCTTTCGACCAGGTGCTGTGATGGTTAAAACAGTGCGGATGGAAAAGCCAAAGACAGGCAGACGCTCATCGCGAAAAACCCAGTTAAAGCCAATGGCCAAAACCGTATTGTATGTTTTGCGGTTATTGATTGTGGGTATTGGGATGGGTGCAATTGTGGGTACTGTATTGTCAGTATTAGACCCAGCCAATCGCATCAGCACGAACTCGGCGTCGCAATCTAATAGTAATAGTAATGTTAGTAATGTGGCGCGATCGCAGCCACAACCTACCCAAACTCCCCCAACCGCAGCTTCGAGTCTATACCTATCTCAAGAAATTACCTCTTTGAAAAATGCCGTGCAAAATTTGGCGGCCACCAACCCAAATCTCACACCTGGAATTTTCTTAGTAGATTTGGATACTGGTAATTATGTAGATATCAATGCCTCTACCAGTTTTCCGGCGGCTAGCACGATTAAAGTACCGATTTTGATTGCCTTTTTTCAGGATGTGGACGCGGGGAAGATTCGCCTAGATGAAATGCTGACCATGCAACAGGATATGGTAGCTGGCGGTTCGGGAAATCTGCAATACAAACCACCGGGAACTCAGTACGCCGCTTTGGAAGTAGTCACAAAAATGATTACAATCAGCGACAACACGGCGACAAATATGCTGATTGCCCGACTGGGAGGAATAGACGCTTTAAACCAGCGTTTCCGTAGTTGGGGATTGACAGCCACAACAATTCGTAATCAACTCCCAGATTTGCAAGGGACAAATACCACTAACCCCAAAGAACTAGCGAATTTGATGGCGATTGTGAGTCAAGGAAATTTAGTCAGTATGCCATCACGCGATCTCATGCTTGATATCTTGCGTCGCACCCAAAGAGACACACTGCTACCATCAGGTTTGGGAACAGGTGCAAGAGCATACCACAAAACGGGTGATATCGGCACAATGTTGGCAGATACAGGTTTAATTGTTGTTCCAACTGGCAAGCGCTACATAGCCTCTGTCATGGTACAACGTCCAGCAAACGATCCTCGCGCCGAAAAATTGATTAGCTCAATTTCTCGTGCAGCCTACCAAGAGTTTAGCCAGAATGCTGTCACACCCAACACCACGACAAACACTGTACCCGCAAATGGTTATCAGCCCCAGGTTGCCAATCCTGCTTTACCTAACGGTACAACAAGCACTGCGCCCATGAGCATTTATCAGCCTCCTGTCATCACTCCTGTACCTAACAGTATGGGAAGTACAGTACCCACAAACGGTTATCAATCTCCAGTTATGAATCCTCAGTATTATCCTCAAAGATAATTTGTAATTGGTAAGTATCTAGGCAGAAATAAATTTAAAGTTTGTAGTAAGGGCTTTAGTCCTGATAATCCTTGCTCTAAGCGATAAATCGCTCACTACAAACTAGGAGTTGATTTTATATTTAATTATGTCTACCTACTTAATACACCCGAAATATGTGAAACTATTAAGATTTGATGATTTGACTAGGGTCTGAATTACCATTCAAATCTTAAGAGTTCCCAATTTCTAATCCCTAGTTTTCAGCACCAAGTGCAATTTATTTTGAATACTTATAGTCAATGGAATTGTTCTAACAATGTCTCAACACTAGCATTGTGATCCAAAAAAGAAAATAAATGCCAGTAGCGCAGTTTTCCTTCTTTATCTAATACAAACTGTGCTGGCAAAGGCGCTCCCAGTGCTTGTCCTGCTTGATATGTACGAAATACGCGACAACTAGGATCGCTCAATAGTGGCATTTTTAAGCCTAAATCTTTGACAACTATTTGGCTCTGCCTTTCATCAGTACTAGTAATCATTAAAACTTCTATACCGCGATTTTTAAATTGTTCGTAATTTTCATTCAAAGCTTTGATGTGAGGAAAACAAAAAGGGCAATATTGCTTTTCGGTAAAAATCCGAGTAAAGGCGAGTAACACTGGTTGTTTGCCTTTATAATCAGACAATTTTACTAAAGTTCCGTTGGTAATATCTGGCAGTTGAAAATCAGGTGTTCCCACTCCCAATCTGAGTTGGTTGCTAGCTGGAACTGGTAAAAAATTGCGGAAAAATCGCTCATTTAATAAGCCACTAAAGTCAGTTGAAGTCAACATATTTTTAACCTGGATTATTTAAATACTATTTTATAAAAAACCACAGATATTTACGGAGGTTGACATTGTTTAATGTGTATCTCTGTTTATCTGTGGTTTTCATTGATTTTGCTTTCAACTCCAAAAGGCTGGATTAGAGTTGTTTAGCTAGCGAAATTTAGACAGCAGAGAAGTAGACTTTAGACTTCACTGGGTCAGGATTCATGGTCTTGTCACCAGGTTGCCAACCAGCTGGGCAAACTTCGTCAGGGTGAGACTGAACATACTGAATTGCTTGTAATGTCCGCAGGGTTTCATCAACGCTACGACCAAAAGCTAGATTGTTAATGGTGGCGTGCTGTATGATACCATCTTTATCGATGATGAACAGACCACGCAAGGCAATACCTGCTGCTGGGTCAAGAACGTTGTAAGCGGCGCTGATCTCTTTCTTGATGTCGGAGACTAGAGGATAATTTAGGTCGCCGACGCCACCAGACTTACGATCTGTTTGAATCCAAGCGAGGTGAGAGAACTCACTGTCAACGGAAGCCCCAAGGACTTCAGTATTGATTTTCTTGAATTCTTCGTAGCGATCGCTAAATGCTGTGATTTCAGTAGGACAAACAAAGGTAAAGTCTAATGGGTAGAAAAACAGAACGACATACTTACCGCGATAATCGGAAAGTTTGATTGTCTTAAATTCCTGGTCTACCACAGCCGTTGCTGTGAAATCGGGAGCTTGTTGACCAACGCGGAGGCTTCCTTCGGTTCCGTAAGTAAGGGACATTAACCTAATTCTCCTTTATCGGTTTAGTAGCGTTGGAATTTGGGTCAAGTAAAATTCACCCATCCACGCTCTCACAGTTTAATTACGATCTGTTACGACTATATCATACTCATAACGATTTTGAGTAGCCAATGCCTGATTTAGATACAAGAGAATGGTTGCTTACCAATGGCTTAGGAAGTTTTGCCAGCGGTACAGTTTCTGATGTCCGCACGCGTACTTATCATGGTTGGCTGTTTGCCGCAACAAACCCACCTTCTGGAAGGACTCTGCTGTTTTCGCACCTAGAAGCTAGCTTGGAAATATTAGGGAGCGTTGTGGCGCTGGGGACAAATGTTTGGGGTAACGGTCAGATTGAGCGAACAGGCTACCAACAGCTACGCCGTTTTGATATTAACCCAGTTCCTAAATGGACTTGGGGTCAAGATAAC
>JADEXV010000473.1 GCA_015206945.1 Nostocales cyanobacterium LEGE 12452
ACACGGAGAATCGGCCTGTTTTTTTGAATTAGTTTTTTTATCCGTAAAAACTCTTGTTGAGCTTCAGAAGGCGCGGGTAGCGGGACGAAATAGACACGCCTGAATTTTATCTTGACATTTTTACCAGTCTGCCCAGCTATCGAGTTGAAGGCAATAAGCTGCAGGGTCAGCAGTAAAAATATGAAGACTTTATTTGTCATGATGCTGATCTATTCAGCCGCAAAAATCATACGGTTTGTGCAAGTCAGATGTACGATTGGCCCAGGCGGATCAATCCAATGATTACAAATATAGGATTTTTTATTGACAAATTCAAAGTTTAACATGTTATCGGGTACCAAAATCACCTCTATTATCTACTGTAATGTTAGACTTTCAGCAACCATTGGCGAAATATTGGTCGCCCTCTTATGAGGTGAGAGGGCGACATCAGCAAATTTAGTTGAGTCTTGCGCATCTCACGGCGGCTTGCCAGGAACGAAAAATGGCTTTTAAGGTTGCTTATTTTCCATACGGTTTAAAATCGCTTTCATCAGTTGGATTTCTCTTTTCTGAGAGCTAATAATACTATCGGCAAGTTCTCTAACTTGTGGATCTTTGATATCCGCGGAGCTGCTGGTCATAATTGCCGATGAGTGATGGGGGATCATTGCTTTCATATATTGCCGGTCACCGATTGGCACCTGCTAGCGAAGCAGTATCAAAGCCACACCAAATATCAGAACACTTGTTAGACCAATAAGTATGTTCGTTTTTGTATCGGGGTACATCATTGGCATAAAGAGCAGCATTGTTAGTGCCATAGAGGAGACCATCAGTAAAGCCATGTAAAAACGCGAAAGGCTTAAGTAGATATGGTCTGTTGATGCCACGTTGAGAAACATCACCAGGTACATGCTCACAAATGAAATTGCAAGCATGGCAAAGAATTTTCGATAGTTACTGTTCTGCATAGCTCGGTTATGTTGATTGGTCTGGGGCAAGGGCAATAATAATGCCACCGGCACAGGCGCGGGCGTTCTGTAAATTTTGGATACCGTCCGGCTGGGCACCGATCATTTGGCACATAAAAACTGGGGATTAGCTTAGAAAATTTGTTATTTTGATGTCAAAGGACTTGGATGTGAGAAATAGCAGTATTAAAAAATATCATAGTTTCCTAAGGTTCAGGCGTAACTTCACGCGCTACAGCATAGGCAAGTTTAAAAGCTACCAGATTGTTATTTTCTGGCTTAAAAGTATTCTTACCCGAAGCCAGTTCCTGATCTTTTCCGGCATTCTAGTTGGTGGCACTGCCGGAATCGCGGGTGTTATTTTAAAGTCTTTGGTACACTATATCCATTATGTGATAACTGATAAGGTGCATTTTCAGGATCAGGTATTCTTCTACCTTGTGTTCCCGTTTTTAGGGATTGTGCTCACAACGATCGTAGTCAAATATCTCTTTTCAGGTCAGGACAAAAAGGGGATCCCGGTTATTCTATATGAGATTGCCCAAAATGCAAGCAAAGTATCGCCGGTGAAAATGTATTCACAGATCGCCCAAAGTGCGATAACTGTCGGTCTGGGCGGCTCTGCTGGTCTGGAAAGCCCCATCGCGGTTACCGGTGCAGCGATTGGGTCAAATTTTGCGCAGACTTATAAGTTGGGCTACAAGGAGCGAACCTTGTTGCTTGCCGCCGGAGCTACTGCCGGGATTGCGGCCGCTTTTAACGCGCCGATTGCAGGGGTAATGTTTGCTATTGAAATTTTGCTTACTGGCGTAGTCTTTTCGGATTTTATACCCCTTGTTGTGGCAGCGGTTTGTGGCAGCCTGATTTCACGAATTTTGTTAAAAGAAGAGGTGCTCTTTCTATTTCGGTCCCGAGGTGCCTTTGATTACCACAATTTGCCCTACTACCTTTTACTAGGGCTCATTTGCGGCTTTTATGCTCGATATTTTTTGCTGATAACCCAGTATGTGGAAGGGTTCTTTCACTCGATAAAAATGTCGAGAGTCAACAAGGCGATGCTTGGAGGGGCTATATTGTCAATATTGTGCGTATTGTATCCTCCTTTATTCGGCGAGGGGTACGATACAATTAAATCTTTCACTAACGGCGACATTCAAAAGGTAATCAATAATAGCTTTTTCCGGTACATCAGTGACAGGGAATGGGTGGTCATTCTGTTTGTTGGCGTAATTTGTCTGCTTAAAGCTTTCGCAACCTCCATTACTATCCAGAGTGGGGGCAATGGAGGAAATTTCGCCCCATCACTTTTTGCAGGGGGCTCCTTAGGTT
>JADEXV010000151.1 GCA_015206945.1 Nostocales cyanobacterium LEGE 12452
GGGTAGGGTGTAGTGTTAATAAACATTCAAGCTCATGAGGTGAAACAGAGATTACTTATTCTTTATTCCCTACACCCCACACCCGATACCCTACACCCTAAAGCCTTATAAATAATGGATTTACCCTTATCTTAGTGCCATTCGTCTTAAACCCCTTGATTCATCCGCTTTTTCGCACAAAATTCATTCTGAATTCTGGCTCCTGACTCCTGAATTCTGTTTTGATAAACTCAGACAACTACAGACTCAAACACTGCCATCCCCGACTTATATCTGTGTCACTGCATTTGTACTATATATTTTCTGTTTGATTTCTAGCCAGTTGTGGTGTTCGTGCAGCGTCTCGTAGAGAAGCGGTGACGCTTGTGCTGCATCCACCTTAAGGTGGTTCGGAGAGCGTGAACGTCAACAACTGGCCATTGGGTGGGATTTTGAGACGGGAATTAATCCCTTGTAGAATTTTCTCAATCTCCCTGTAACCCTGTTGATATATAAATTAAAACTGCAACAGAAAAACTTTGGATGCCAAATTGCCAAAAGCACTCAACACAATAAATTTCTTACATAAACGCTATATATATTAGGATGATCAGCTAGATTTGCAATCATACCTTGTATGGTAGTTCTGCACCCACTTTCAGATTTCATCGACTGCGATTTTGCGATCGCTGACTCATCTTGTAGTTATTGGTACGAAGGGCGTTGTCCGCAAAGTGGCGTTCGCCTAAAATTACCCCGCACTTCAATGTCCGAAGCGATCGCCCACGGACTAATACAATATCTTGCCAAGAATGACTGTTATTCTCATGAAGGGAAGATGTATGGAATCCTATTGGTTGAACTGCCTAATGGCGAACAACGGGTATTAAAAGCTTTTTCTGGTCTTTTGAATGGTTGCAGTGTGGTTGAGGGCTGGGTTCCACCAATTCCGGGACGAGATGAAGTTGCTTTCGAGGAAGGCCGTACTTTGACTGAGTTGGACGCGATTAAGCAAGAAATTATTACCTTGAAGCAACTAACCGAACGCCAGCAGTATGAAATCCTGTTTAATGACTTTGAGCAGCAGTTACAAATAATGAGCGATCGCCATCGCTATTGCAAACATCAACGACAGGAAAAACGTCAGCAAATCTGCAATACACTTACTGCTGAAGCGCTTACTATTGCCCTTGAACAACTTGACGAAGAGAGTCGTCAACAGGGAATTGAGCGACGACAACTTAAACGCCAGCAAAAAAAAGTATTACAGCCCCTACAACAGATAATTGCAGCGACGGATGCGCGAATTAGTGAACTGAAACAACGACGGAAAGCACTTTCCCGTCAATTGCAAGCTCAAATGCACGCTAGCTACAGCCTGACTAACTTTTCCGGGCGATCGCAATCATTGCAAGAATTGATGCCAGGAGGTTCTCCCACTGGCACAGGAGACTGTTGTGCCCCAAAGCTGCTTCATTATGCAGCAACACATAATCTCAAACCCATAGCAATGGCAGAATTTTGGTGGGGTGGGTCTTCCGCAAATCAGAATAAAATTCCGGGAGAGTTTTATGGAGCATGTGCCGAGCGATGTCAGCCATTAATGGGGTTTTTGCTCTCAGGGTTAAGACCTAACTCCCCAGCCCCCTTCCCACACTTCCTGCCGCTGCGCGAACGCAGGGAAGGGGGAGTAAGAAGCCCCTCACCTGATAGGGGAGGGGTTTGGGGAGAGGTCACTTTACCGATTATTTATGAAGACGAATGGCTGATTGCTGTCAACAAACCTGCTGGATTACTGTCAGTACCTGGCCGTTATCGCAATCGCCAAGATAGTGTTTTGAGTCGCTTGTGTCATCTGTTACCCGATGGAATGGCGCTTATATCTGTGCATCGGTTAGATCGAGATACTTCTGGGATTTTGTTGTTGGCACGCGATCGCCAAACCCATCGGCAACTCAGCCAGCAGTTTCAGCAACGCCAGGTTCACAAGGTTTATGAAGCCATACTTTCCGGTGTTTTGATAATTGAGCAAGGTAAAATTGAACTGCCATTATGGGGAGATCCTGAAAATCGGCCATATCAAAAAGTTGATTGGCAGCACGGTAAACCCAGCTTGACACACTTCCAAATAATGGCGAGAGAAGGAGACTACACCCGCGTAGAATTTACGCCACTAACAGGACGCACTCATCAGTTAAGGGTTCATGCAGCTGATGCGCAAGGACTTGGGATAACTATTTTAGGCGATCGCCTTTATGGATGCCGTGCAGTTACCAGTCGGTTACATCTGCACGCCAGAGAGCTTCGGTTCAACCATCCGCAGTTAGAAAAAACCTTGCATTTACAAGCAATTACGCCTTTTTGATAGAATATATTATCGGCAATGACTAATTATTTGGCCACACGTCTAAAAAAATACTCTAAGCTAAGTTAAAGGGTAAACAAGTGTGAATACTAGGTTCTATGTCGTTAACGCTTCTAGGATTAGTGGTATTAGTAGCCGGACTGATTGCTGCATTAGTACAAGCATTAATTGCAGAGTCTCAAGTGAGAGAGAAGTTACGTAAGTATGATACATTAGCTGATAAAGAGGGGTATCAACGGCAGTTGGAATCAAATATTCATTTACTTGAAAATCAACAGGAATCTCTTAATACCCAAATCATAAATCTTCAGCAACAATTTTCTGAACTTGATGCAAAAGTCTATCTTCAGTCTATAGATTATTATGAGCCAAAATATGAGTTTATCAGTTCTGAAAACTACATACATAGGCTGAAGAATATCAAGTTACAACAGGAAAATATGGTAAAAAATAACCAAGCCTATATTTGTGATACTCAATGGACTGTTGGTGATAGTAAAAGAAAAGGCGACAAAATGATAAACGACATTCTCAAATTGGTTGAGCTTGCCTTTGAGGAACGATGTAAGTATGCGGTAAAAGAAGTTAGATATAACAATGTTGACTCTTTAAAAAAGAGAATAAACAATACATTTAATAAATATAATAAATGTTTAAAAAGTTTAAATTTTAAAATATCAGAAGAATATTTGCAATTGAAATTAATTGAATTAGATTTGCAGTACGAGCTAGAAGATAAAAAACAGCAAGAGCGCGAGAGAGAGCTAGAAGATAAAAAGCAAAACAAAGAACGTGAATCAATTGACAAGGCAAGACAAAAAGCTGAAGAAGCTGAAGAAAGAGAAATACTTCACCAACAAGAGCTTAACAAAGTTAGACAAGAAATAGAACTAACTGAAGGCGAAAAGCGACAACAACTATATTTGAAAATCCAGGAACTAGAACGACAAGTTGCTGAAGATAGAAGCGATAAAGAAACTGCTCTTTCTGAATCTAGAAGACTCAAATCAGGATACATTTATATAATTTCTAATATAGGCTCTCTTGAACGGGATGTATACCGAATATGTAGAACCATTCGTAATAAAGAAGATGAATATATTAGGGACATGAACCCCGCAGTTCCATTTCAATTTGATGTTCACTTTAAAATATTCTCTGAAGATGCTTTTGATACATTGCAACGCTTACATCAACGTTTCGATGATAAAAAGGTAAATACAGTTAACCCAAAGAGAGATTTTTTCAAAGTTTCAATGGATGAGATTGAGCAAGCTGTTAAAGAAATTCAGAAACAAACTGGCGTTTTAAGGATTGATGTATTTGAACGAGCGCCTCAAGCATACGAATATCGCCAAACTCTTGCAGCACGTAAAAAGCATCAACACCTCACCATCGACAATTCATATTTAGAAGACGATGGAATAGCATAAGTTATAAATAAAATGTCAAAAATTTACAATACATTCAGTCTAGACAGAGCAAACAATTCTAAAACCAACATGGTTGAACATCTCACTTGCATTTTTTTGGAAGCGGTAACTTGATCGGCACAGGTCAGGCTCGTTGCGCCATGAACCACCACGCATTACACGAGTTTGATTATCACTAGGGCCCCACCAACTATCTCCATTATTCGGTGCATTATTATAATTATCATACCAATGGTCTAAGTAAGTCGTGGAGAAAATTTATAAGCATGTAACAAACAATTAAGCAGAAGAATTAGAGTTAAATCTTATACGTTGAGTACTGTAATTTCCTTTTTCTCCTCTTGTTTGGACTCCATCAATGACAGCATAGGCAAGGTCTAATTCATCGTCAAAAGTTTTAGAGGCAAGTTCATCTTTTTTGAGGTGTTGCCACTCTAATTCAATTGGATTCATCTCAGAACAATATTTGGGTAAAAAGAAGATGTACAAACCCATGTCTTCCCACTTTGACCATAACTGCTGTACTTCTTTACACCGATGTATTGGCCCGTTATCCTGCACTATGACTCTGATGCGTCCACACTTTTGGGCTTGGGCTGCTTCAATCTCCATCATCTGAATATAAGATTTGCGTGAAACGCCTCCAATTACCAGACCGTAAACGAAACTAATTAACGGTTGAAGAAAGCCAATAATACTTAACCTTCGACCCCGACGCAAGCTTTGTTCTAAACGTTTTTGTTCGCCTCGGAAGTAATAGCTATAACTCGGTTCGCTCCAAGCACAAAAGCCTGATTCATCCATATACTTTAAATCTATTTCCCCAACTGCCGCAGATAATTCCAGCATTTCTAAGTCTGCCTCTTTGATTTGCTGTATTACTTGATCTTGCTTTCCTTTATGACTTTTTCTCGTTCGTTTCCAAATCACCCCCTTTTTTTAAGTACCTGCCTTAACCAGTCAGGACTTAATTTTATTGAGCGTTCTTGTTCTAATTTTTGGGCTAATTGGACGCTGTTATATGTACGTGGTTCTTTCTCTAAACATTCTTCTAAGAAAACCATGTCAGCTTCCACCCACCTTGATTTTCCTCCGCGCCCTGCTTTTTCCCAAAGTCCCTCTATTCCTAGTTTTTGCCATTTATGCAAAACTTCTCGTACTGTCTGTGCAGTCCAATTAAAGTGAGTCGCTATTTTCTCTACATACCAACCATCTGCGCTCAATCTAATTACCTCTGCTCTGTCTTTTACCTTCTGGGGTACATCTGCTGTTCTCAGGTTAAAAAGAGTTCTATCTTGCTCTCTAGTCAGAAATACCCTTAAACGGCTGCCCATATCCCTGTTACCTTTATAGAAAAATTCTACGTATTTACTTATCTTTACATACTTTGATTTTTTCACCTCGTTCTACTTAAGCACCACTCCCAAACGTTACCGTGCATATCAAATAGTCCAAAGAAATTAGCAACCTGCAAACTACCTACAGGAGTAGTTATTTCACGATAAATTCCTTTTCTTTCTGACCCATAAGAGTAACCACCATCATAATTAGCTAGATCGGAAGTAATACTTTCCCCAAAATGAAAAGGAGTCGTGGTTCCAGCACGACAAGCATATTCCCACTCTGCTTCGCTAGGAAGACGATACTGTTTGCCTGTTTTTTTAGATAAGCGATCACAAAACTCAATAGCATCAAACCAAGAAACTTGTGTAATAGGATGACTTTTGCCTCCGTTGCGTGACGGGCGAAGTTTTAAGTTTTGATGAACTTCTCGCAAAGTAGCAACTTCTCTCCATTGTGCTTGTGTAATCGCGTACTTACTTATCAAAAATGGTTTGATTGTTACTTTATGTTGAGGTCTTTCATTGGAGTATCGCTTTCCTTCAGATTCTGGTGAACCCATCCAGAATTCTCCACCTGGAATATAGACAATTTCTAAAGTTACCCCGTTGCCAAGGTCTTGAGTTAAGTAGTAGTTTTTTCTTCTACTACGTTTCATCTCTTTACCTTGGGCATCTACTATCACAGTTGTAAATTCAAAAGCCTGAGTTCCCAGAATTGGTGGAACAAGTAACTTTGTATCTTGTTCTTCCTTCAAGGTTTCCCCACTTTGGTTAGGAGGAGGAAAAATACTAACTGCTTGAATACTCTTACGTTCAATAAAATCGCTATTCCGTTGTTGAAATTCTAAAGTGGAAATCTCTGCAATAATAGCATTTAGTTTTTGCCTAGTCTCCAAACCACTAAATTCGCTATCCGCAAGCATCTTAATAAATGACAATAATTGATCTTGTCCTTCAGAGAAGACGAGTTCAATTAATTCTGTAAAAAAGACAATATTACTTTTCTCGAAAGAGTTGATTCTAGTATTCAAATGATCAAATCCCGTAACCATCAAGAGAGCCTTACGCTCTCCAGTCTGTAGAGTAGCTGGCATCTTGACTAGCAACTGTAACAATTGGGATTTGATACTCATACATCATAAAACCTTAGATACTTGTAGAATTTCTCTAAAGCGAGGTATTCCTTGCTGCCTTAAGCAAGTTTACAAGCTCTAAGGGTAAATTGGCTAAGATGCTCTCTATCTGTATCCCCTCGTTTCTAAAGTAATGCTGCTGAGTTGTTGGCTCAGGGATATTACCCCCAGCATGGTGTAGAGCTACAATCTGCCAACCATCATTAAAAACTGGAGAACCAGAGGAGCCTTGTAAAGTAGAGGTTATATATTGCACCACATTACCGCCCACGTATTGAACAAAATTATTCTGAAGTGAAATCTGCTTAGGTTGTCCTGATGGGTGCTGAATTATATTAACTCGGCTACCAACACTAATCGCTTTAGATGTAAGTGGCAACCAACCCCATTTTTTTCCAGGTTCTCCTTCGAGTTGAACTAAAGTGTAATCAAGAGCTTGGTTGGTATGAAAAGCTCCATTGGGTTTAGGGCGATACTCATCAGTTTGTTGAGCTTCTCCCTGAAAATTCTCTTCGTAGTTAAAACGAAAAATTGTATCTGCCAGTAAATTTGAGCTAGGCAGAACATGATTGTTAGTCAACAATAAATCTTGAGCTACAAGAAATCCGGTTCCTGACCAGCGTTCTTGGCTAGCTATTACCCCAACATAGGCAACTGATCGCGCTACCTGAAGTCCCTGCTGTAAAAATGAGATTGGGCGTAGAGTATTCTCACCAATTATTTTCTCTAATACATCTGAAGTCGTTTTCCCCCCTCGCCACTCATTGATACCAGGTAATCTTGCAATCGGGGTCATCATGTCATACTTAGTCAGTAGCATATCCAAAAATTCTTGCTGCTGAACTCCCATAAGGCTTTTCAAAGTATTCAATAAGAGTCCCAGCGCCTCATGATCATAGGTTAAACGCCCGTAATTAGATAGATAGCTAACGATCTCACTAACTGCCACAAATGAAGCACCCGAAAGATCGATCATGGGTATTAACTGTTTCAGACCTGCTAGCTCCAAAATTTGCTGACGCGATCGCTCTGTAGCCAGTTCTGGTAAATCTTTGAGGAGAGTTATTAATTTTTTGCGATCTTCAGCTTCTAGGTTGACCATATTTGCTTTTTGGCATTGTGGACAAACGATACATATCTAGATGATATGGACAATTCCACCTTTTGGCGTTGCTTCCATCCAGAACTATGACAATCGACTTGCTTTTTAAATTTGTATGTGATAATTTCTGCTTGTAGTTAATTCAACGGTTATCCGACCGACTTATAGTACTTAAAAAAATTAATATAACTGCTAAGAGGCTTCCTAATAAAAATATCTAACTACAAATGATTGTGGGACACCCCACAAAATTGGATGATTTATTTTTTGGAAATCCCTAAGTGAGAGGTAAAGACGAGAGTGCTGGAGTTGACTTCTAAACTCTCATTCTTGTCTTCTCTTTTATAAAAGGAGCAGGAGAGCAGCACTTCTTTTATAAGAGGTTGCGCTCTGTAACCGAGGAGAAGTTACAGTAAGTTTTCCCTTATACACCTCCCCACCTCTGCCTCTTGTGTCCAGTCCCCAATTCCCAATCTGGCGATCGCAAATTTAAAATTCAAAATTGTATGACTAAAGTATTCATTCTCGATGCCAACAGACAACCGTTATATCCAGTACGCATCAGCCATGCTAGGCTGCTATTGTCACAAGGTAAAGCTACTGTATTCCAGCGATATGTGTGATTCGTTGTCTAGAAATGAATAGCAATATTCAGGGATTAGGCGCAAGGCTAGACATAGGAGTAATCCTAACAGAACCTTGACAACTGACTGACCATGTAGGTGAGAATCCTATCCCGTAAGTGCAACGGTGAAAGCACTTCCCCTACGGTAGCGACTAGTCCTCAATCCGTAAAGCGGGGATGAAAGGTGTCAGTACTGGTAGCCTAACAACTGGTACGCATCGAGCAAAATGCCTATGAGTAAAAGCGAAAGCTTTAAGGTGTGTTTGAACCATCATAAGGTAATAACCAGTGTAATAAGGCTGAATAACACTGGAGCCAAAAGGCAAGGGATAAGGAATTGGCAAGTAAATCGTTGACCAATTTGCACTTCCAATAAACCTGGTGGAGAGCATCACTCTAAGGGCATAAAGAATGGTCAGTCGGAACGAATTAACCCCTCGAAACGCTCTTGGTGAAATCGATTCCCCAAGTAGGTGCTAACCGGATGCTACGAGTGGGAGAGATTGAGTTAACAAGCAAAAGCCTTTATGTAATGTAAGGGATATGCAGACGTACTCACGGTGATTAGGAAGATAAAGGAATAAGTAGCATTCAATATGGTTTATACGAGTTTAAAGACTACGGAAACATGGGCATCTATCAACTGGCGCAAGCTGGAACGATGGGTGTACAAGATGCAAAAGCGCATTTATCAAGCCTCTCAGCGTGGTGATGTGAAAAACGTTCACAAACTCCAGAGATTGTTAACGAGTTCCCGGTCAGCAAAGCTCTTAGCCGTGCGAAGAATTAGTCAAGACAACCAAGGGAAAAAGACAGCAGGAGTGGATGGGATAAAAAACCTATCCCCAGCAGCACGTCTAACTATGATTGTCAACCTAAAGTTAAGCAAAAAAGTCTCACCTACCAGACGGATTTGGATTCCTAAACCAGGCACAGACGAAAAGCGACCGTTAGGTATCCCTACTATGCACGACAGAGCTATGCAGGCACTAGTAAAACTAGCCCTTGAACCGGAATGGGAAGCTCATTTCGAGCCAAATTCGTTCGGTTTTAGACCAGGGCGCTCATGTCAAGATGCAATTGAGGCAATATTTATAGGTATCAATCGTAAGCCAAAATTTGTGCTTGATGCTGATATCTCTAAATGCTTCGATAAAATCAACCATCAGGCATTATTGCTAAAGCTAAACACTACCCCAACCATACGTCGGCAAGTGGCGGCGTGGTTGAAATCTGGGGTAATGGATGGTAAGCAGTTATTTCTGACATCAGAGGGTACGCCGCAAGGAGGAGTAATCTCTCCTCTATTGGCAAACATAGCCCTCCACGGTTTAGAGTCACGAGTTAAACAAGAGTTTCCCAAAATGTCACATACAATGCGGGAAACATGGTTCCACAAAAAAGGAACCGATTTTAAAACACCGGACGTAATTCGCTATGCCGATGATTTTGTCATCTTGCATGAGAACGGAGCCGTAGTCCAAAGATGTAAGGGGATTATCTCCGAATGGTTATCAGGCATGGGTTTAGAACTCAAGCCAAGCAAAACGAGGTTTGCTCATACTCTACATGAATATAAGCAAGAAAAACCAGGATTTGATTTCCTGGGGTTTACCATCCGACAATTTGCTGTTGGTAAATATCACTCTAAGCTAGGCTATAAAACAATAATCACCCCAAGCTCCAAAAAGCAGAAAATACACTACGATAAAATCGCAGAAGTAATTGACTCGCATAAGGCATTGCCCCAAGCGGCTCTAATTGCCCATTTAAATCCTATTATTAGGGGATGGGCAAATTACTACGCAACTGTAGTAAGTAAGGTTATTTACTCAGATGTAGATAACCTGGTGTATCAAAAACTTAGAGCTTGGGCTAAACGCCGTCATCCAAACAAATCGGGTGGATGGGTGTCAAGTAAATACTGGCACTCTGTAGGTGGACATAACTGGGTCTTTTCAACTAAAAACGGGGCTAATTCTTTAAAATTAATTGACCATGCCTCTACTCCAATAGTCAGGCACATAAAGGTCAAGGGAAAAGCCTCGCCATTTGATGGCAACCTGGTTTACTGGAGTTCCCGCATGGGTAAAAATCCTGAACTACCTTCACGAGTGACAAAGCTCTTGAAGAAACAGAAAGGGAAATGCGCCCATTGTGGATTGTTCTTCCGCGAAAGCGATGTGATGGAAGTTGACCATGCAATCCCCAAATTGAAAGGTGGAAAGGACTGTTATGACAACTGGCAACTTATGCACAGACATTGCCACGACACAAAAACTACCAACGATGGCAGAATTGGCGCAAAATCCGGTTGCAATAGTACCGAGCCTAAGCCCACCAAAAGACTTGAAAAAGTCGAGGATAAATGGGTAATGAGGTATGCATGAAAAGCACCTAATTATTGAGGAGCCGTGTGAAGGGAAACTTTCATGCACGGTTTTGAAGACCAACGGGGTTGGTGACAACCTCGTTGAGTTTAATCCTTTTACTATCATTCTGAAGGAGTCCCTTTCTCACCTAAAACTTGAGCAACTTGGCTTCAAGATTCATCCTGGTATTAAAATAAATCGTAATTGAATTCTTAATTACGAACTTGTACCGAGCGTAGCCGAAGTATTACGACTTAGTAATTAGTTAATCTTAGTCGCCTCCTCAACAGAGGAATATAGATGACGAACCACACTATTTTAAAACCGTTACCAGAAGACCAATGGTTTATTGAGAGCGTGCGATTCGTTGCTTAGTGAATCATGGTAATCAGTCCGTACATAACTAAGCCAGCCTGACAGCAGATTACTGTCACTAAAAGGTTGAACTCTCGGTCAGATGCAGGTGCAAGTCCTGCCAATCAGACTCAGATTTGACTCCTTATCTGCCCACACTGACCAGACTCGGTTTCTGGGGGGTGAAGCTGGGAACAGGGCGCAATCAGACGACCGTTGCGGGTTGACACTGGCGCTAAAAGGGAGTTCCTACGGTGAAATCGAGCCTAGAAAAGCAACCTAGTGAGAGGCAGGGCGCAACACAAAAAACCCTGACCACATTGGAGCCAATTCCCGCCGTATTTTGCTGTCGATAACGGTAAGAGTCTAGGGAATCCAATGGTTGAAGTGGCTACACCTAACGGAACAATTAATCTCTCCGAGGGAACGAATAAAAACGAGTTGTGGGTCTAGGGGCAGTCGAACCCCAAGTAGACCAGACGAGTGGATTAACCCCCACAATTCGGGTAGGACAGACCGTAATTGGTCTGAGGTGTTCAGAATACACTAACTAGAGAAGAGAAAATGATTAGACACAGTTACAAAACTAGTGAATCTTGGAGAGCTTTACCGTGGAAGAAATTCCGCCGAAATCTTTTCCGCCTTCAAAAGCGCGTGTATAAAGCGGTTCAAGTTGGAGACAAGCGGAAAGCGCGGTTACTCCAAAAGCTTATTATGAAATCCACCTCGGCTCGATTCCTTGCAATAAGACAAGTATCACAGCTAAATGCTGGTAAAAAGACGGCTGGTATTGATGGTAAAAAGTCCCTCTCATTCGAGGAACGTTTTGCACTTGAAGCAACGCTCAAGACTCAGTATAATAACTGGCATCACAGCAGGTTACGGGAAATTCCAATTCCTAAAAAGGACGGAACCACCAGAAAGCTAAAAATACCAACCATCGCGGATAGGGCTTGGCAATGCCTAGCAAAATACGCACTAGAATCAGCACATGAAGCCACTTTCCACGCCCGGAGTTACGGTTTCAGAACTGGACGCTCGGCACATGATGCCCAGAGGTACATTTACAACAACCTAAACTCCAGCTGCAATGGAATAGATAAGCGAGTTATAGAACTCGATATCGAGAAGTGCTTCGATAGGATTGACCACTCAGCAATAATGGACGAACTCATTGCCCCTAGAGGACTAAAACTCGGAATTTTCCGATGTTTAAAAGCAGGAGTCAACCCAGAATTCCCAGAACAAGGTACACCCCAGGGTGGTGTGGTCAGCCCATTATTAGCCAACATCGCGCTCAACGGGATTGAGAGTATTCACCAATACAAAGATAAAAAGTATAGAATCCGTGAATCGTCAACACGATATGCGGATGACATGGTGATAATACTCCGCCCCGAAGATAACGCAACAGAAATACTTGAAAGAATCAGCGAGTTCCTCCGCAAACGCGGAATGCAAGTAAGCCAAAAGAAAACCAAAGTAACTGCTACGACAGATGGGTTTGACTTCCTGGGCTGGAACTTCAAAGTTCAGAACAACGGAAAGTTTAGAAGCACTCCATCAGTGGGTAATTTTAAAGCCTTTCGCAAGAAAGTAAAAGCCATCATCAACAACTCGAATTATGGTGCTAAGGTCAAAGCCGAAAAGCTAGCCCCCTTAGTTAGAGGATGGAGGAATTACCACCGCTACTGCAAGATGGACGGGTCAAAGTTCACACTTTGGCACATAAGAGACAGAGCATACACGGTATTCAATAAGGAAGCCAAGAATGACCGCTATTCAAGTACAATACTTGTCAACAAAGCGTTCCCATCGGTTCCTTACTCCGAAAATAAACACGTCATGGTTAAAGGCGAAAACTCCCCCTATGACGGAAAAACAGCCTACTGGAGTGAACGTAACAGTAAGCTCTACGACGGTGAAACCTCTAAAGCTCTCAAAAAGCAAAGCCATAAATGTGCATCCTGCGGTCTAAAATTCATCGATGAGGAACGGGTTCACCTGCATCACATCGACGGAAATCATGCCAACTGGAAAAAGAATAATCTCGAAGCAATTCATGAGAGTTGCCACGATTACAAACACATGAGCAAAGGCGCAAGCCAAGAACATCGGGAGCCGGATGCACCTAAAGGCGCACGTCCGGTTCTAAAAGAGAGGTGCGCGAGATAATACCCGCCATCGACTCCACCCAGGAACTACGATCCTTTGTCGCAACAGTGCGGGAAATTAGCGCTAGCACTGTTGGCGATCGCACACAGACTCTCGCCAAACTAGAACCCTATTTTCAAGAACTCCTTGCTCAACAGGAATGGCTACCCGAAAAGTTTGCCCAAGTCAATCCCGAAAGCCAGATGGGTGGCGGTATTGGTCAATGGCTGCTTTATCGCGCTAAAGACCGTTCGCTGTCAGTATTCAGTTTGGTAATTCCCCCAGGTTCAACGACTCCCGTCCACGATCATCTAGCCTGGGGATTGATTGGTTTATACAAGGGTAATCAAGAAGAAACAGTCTATCGCCGTGTAGATACCGCTGATACCGAAGGACACGCACAATTACAAGTAACTGAAGTGCGATCGCTTCAACCAGGGGATATCTACCGCCTCTTACCCCCAGATGGTGATATCCACGCTGTCAAAACCACATCCCAGAGCGCATCTGTATCCATCCATATTTTAGGTAATGATACTGGTTGTATTTTGCGTCACCAGTTCATCCCAGAATCTCACAGCGTCAAATCCTTTCGCTCTGGATATTCCAACGCTCCCTGTAAAGAAGAGGAGGAAAAAGAACATGGCCAATTATATTAGACCAAAACCCCCAGTTTTCGAGCGAGTTGAAGACGAACGCCTGCACCGCAAGCAACGCCTCGCCGCTGCCTTTCGCCTGTTTGGTAAGTTTGGCTTCAGTGAGGGAATCGCAGGCCATATTACGGCTCGCGATCCTGAGTTTACAGACCATTTCTGGGTCAATCCATTCGGGGCATACTTCGGTCATATCCGAGTTTCTGACCTGATTCTAGTTAACAAAGAAGGTGAGGTGGTTAAAGGCGATGCTGACGTAAACCAAGCTGCTTTCGCCATCCATTCTCAGATTCATGAAGCTCGACCTGATGTCATCGCAGCGGCTCACGCCCATTCACTTTATGGTAAAGCCTGGTCTAGTTTGGGGCGTCTCCTTGACCCTTTAACTCAAGATTCTTGTGCTTTTTACGAAGACCATGCCCTGTTTGACGATTTTACAGGTGTTGTTTTAGAAAGTTCTGAAGGTCAGCGATTGGCGCAAACCTTGGGGCCAAAGAAAGCCATAATTCTACGTAACCATAGCATTTTAACTGTGGGGCATACAGTCGATGAAGCTGCCTTTTGGTACATTAGCTTGGAGCGATCGTGCCAAGGTCAATTGTTGGCTGAAGCTGCGGGTAGACCTACTACTATCAAGCACGAAACAGCCCGTTTAACACAAACTCAAGTGGGGTCACATGTAAGTGGGTGGTTCAGTTTTCAGCCGCTTTACGACCGGATTGTGCGCGAAGAACCCGATTTACTAAATTAGTGCTGTATTTTTTGGCATTAGGATAATAGGCGGGGAAGTATCCAGTTAACTCACTTCCCGCTATTGTGATGTCAACTAAACCTAAATTCATTTGTATACTCCGGTAAACCTATAAGTTTATAGTATTGCCATAGTTCAGAGAAATCATTTTGATGATTAACCAAATCTTTCGCCGTTTTATTGCCAAGTGGATATCGTTGATAAAATTCAGAAATATCCCATTTAACAACCAACATAAATTATTCTTTTCTTCTCCTTTACCAGTAGTGGGGGCTTTTGTTACAGGTCTTTCTCTAAGCTTGCTATTTGCTGCTTGTTCATCGACACCGACTGTTAATGCCCCTAATCCCAATGCCACATCTCAGGGTAATTCTACTTCCAGTAAAGCAACAGTAGTCAGATTTGGTTATCAAAAAACGACCGTTTTGCTGAGAACTAAGGGTGTTTTAGAAAAGCGTTTGGCACCAGAAGGAATAACTGTAAAGTGGACTGAATTTCAAGCGGGGCCACAACTACTAGAAGCGATGAATGTAGGTAGTATTGACATTGGTCCTGTGGGAGAATCACCGCCAATCTTTGCCCAAGCAGCGGGAGCATCACTAACTTATGTTGTTGGTACTGCTGCTAGTCCGGCTGGTTCTGCAATTCTTGTTCCTCAAAATTCGCAAATTCAAAAAGTTACTGACTTGAAGGGCAAAAGAGTTGCCTTTCAAAAAGGATCTAGTGCCCACTTATTATTAGTCCAAGCTTTAGAAAAAGCGGGATTAAAATATACAGATATTGAACCTAAATATTTGGCTCCGGCTGATGCTCGTACTGCATTTGTGAAAGGAAGTGTAGATGCCTGGGTAATTTGGGACCCATTTTATGCGGCGGCAGAAGAGGCGACTAAAGCCAGAGTCCTAATTGATGGCACAGGAATTAATAAACAGGGAGGATATTATTTGATGAGTCGCAAATTTGTCACTGAAAATCCTCAAACTGTCAAGGCAATAGTGGAGGAAATTAAAAATCTTGAAGAATGGTCTAAACAGAATCGAGAAGAGGTAGCAAAAACTCTTGCACCTGTGTTAGGAATTGACTTGGAAACGATGAAAAAAGCAACTAATAGGCGGACTTTTGGGGTTGTACCAATTGACGACAATTTGATAAATCTACAACAAGGTGTTGCAGATACATATTACAAATTGAAGTTAATTCCCAAAGAGGTAAATGTAAAGGATGCAATGTTGACAAAAGAAGAATATGCAGCATTTTCACCGAAAACTTAAACTAGTACAATGAATCGGCTGTAGGGGCATAGAGATGTATGCACCTACAGATGAAATTGGTATTAGTAGCAAATTTGAAAATGTAAATCTTGGAATTGATTATGACTAATCCTACAGAACTACTGCGATCGCGCTACGGTGAAATTCCCTTCAACCCCGAAATTGCATGGAATGATTCGTTAACAGCACTACTATCTCACCGTTCAATTCGGTCTTATCTAGCCGATCCTTTACCACCGGGAACTCTGGAGTTGCTAATCGCAGCCGCCCAATCTGCATCTACTTCCTCGAATTTGCAAACCTGGAGTGTGGTAGCAGTCGAAGATCGACAGCGCAAAGAGGAATTATCTAAGCTAGCGGGAAACCAAGCACATATTAAGCAGGTTCCTTTATTCTTGGTTTGGTTAGCAGATTTGGCGCGTCTAAGCCATGTTGCTGACAGTCGCGGCATATCTCATGATGCGCTGGAATATTTGGAAATGTTTGTGATGGCAACAATTGATGCAACGTTGGCGGCGCAAAATGCCGCAGTTGCAGCTGAGTCACTCGGTTTAGGAACAGTATATATCGGTGGAATCAGGAACCATCCGCAAGAGATAGCACAGATATTGAATTTGCCCTCCTCTGTGTATGCTGTATTTGGGCTGTGTGTGGGTTATCCGAATCCGGAAGTAGAAGCGGCGATTAAGCCAAGGTTGCCCCAGTCAGCTGTGCTGCATCGTGAAACTTATAAATTGGCAGAGCAAGAAGAAGCGATCGCTCACTACAACGACATCATCAAAGAATTCTATACTGAACAAAAGATGAATGTTCCTGGTGATTGGTCAGAACACTCAGCCCAACGCATCGCCACTGTAGAATCATTGAGAGGACGCGATCGCTTGCGTGAAGCTCTCAATAACCTTGGCTTCAAATTGCTGTAAACAAGAAGAATCAAGATTATGGATTTGCAACTCCGTGGCAAAGTCGCCTTAGTAACAGCTGCTAGTAAAGGTTTAGGCAAAGCTACAGCAAAGCAATTTGCCCGTGAGGGTGCAAAAGTTGTCATCTGCGCCCGCAGTGAGTTAATTGACAAAACTGCTGCGGAGATTGCAAGCGAAACAGGTACAGAAGTGCTATCTCTGCGTGCGGATGTTACTAGTCAAGAAGATATTGAACGGGTAATTAATGCCACAGTCGAAAAATTCGGCGGGTTGGATATCCTCGTTACCAACGCCGGAGGCCCACCTGCTGGCAGTTTTGATGATATTGATTTGGTAACTTGGGAAACTTCGCTCAACTTGACTTTGCTGAGTGCGGTACGTTTGGTAAAGTACGCTCTACCTCACTTACGCCAATCTACTGCACCAGCAATTCTGACTATCACCTCAACCTCAACTAAACAACCAGTCCAAAATCTGGTTTTATCTAATTCCATTCGATTAGCAGTGATTGGTTTAACGAAAACTCTCAGCCAAGAACTGGGTAGCGATAAAATTCGCGTCAACAGTATTCTACCAGGCTGGACATATACAGAACGGGTAGAAGAATTGATCGATGCCCGCACTGCTAAAAGTGGTGAAACGAAAGAAGCAGAAATTGCTAGAATCAATAGGACAGTCCCTTTGAGTCGCATGGGGACACCAGAAGAGTTTGCCAATGTTGCGGTATTTCTGAGTTCACCAGCAGCCTCATTTGTGAACGGAGTCATGCTGCAAGTAGATGGCGGAATCATTCAAAGCACATTTTGAGCGGCTTGATCGAGCGAACATAATTCAGGAGTCAGGAGTCAGGAGTCAGGAGTCAGAATTTAGAATAAATTCTCTACGACTGGCGGCTAGCGAGTCATCGTACCCTTACGCAGTTTTCGTCCTGCTCCCTGCCCGGTTGTTGAGTTTCGACTACGCTCAACTGCCGCGTAGTCGAAACACTGCCCCCTGCCCCCTTCCTCGAAAAACTAACTTTGATTACTTTCATCATTTCTTCAATTGTTCTAAATAGACAGCAACCACTATCATAATGCTGTTACATCTTTGTTAAGAATAGTTACAACTTCTTAACACAAGGAAATATTTCTTATGGAAGTCTCACTTGAAAAGAATGCACCACATCGGGTTGTTATCGTTGGTGGCGGCTTCGGTGGACTGTATACAGCAAAAGCTTTGAAGAAAGCAAATGTAAATGTTACTCTCATTGATAAACGTAACTTTCACTTATTTCAGCCGCTTTTATATCAAGTTGCCACAGGTACGCTATCACCTGCTGATATTTCTGCACCATTGCGATCTGTATTCAGCAAAAGCAAGAATACAAAAGTGTTGTTGGGAGAGGTAAATGATATCGATCCAAAAGCACAAGAAGTTATTTTGGGTGATGAAGTAGTACCTTATGACACATTGATTGTCGCCACAGGTGTTAACCATTCCTATTTTGGTAAAGATAACTGGAAAGAATTTGCTCCTGGCTTGAAAACTGTTGAAGATGCTATAGAAATGCGTCGCCAGATATTTTCGGCATTTGAAGCGGCAGAAAAAGAAACCGATCCAGAAATTCGTCGTGCTTTGTTGACTTTTGTGATTGTCGGGGGTGGGCCCACCGGTGTAGAATTATCGGGAGCGATCGCAGAATTAGCATACCAAACTCTTACAGAAGATTTCCGCAGCATCAATACTTCAGAAGCGAGAATTGTACTATTGCAAGGTGGCGATCGCATCCTCCCACACATTTCACCAGAATTATCGAAAGTAGCAGCAGAATCTTTGGAAAAGTTGGGTGTGGCTGTCTACACTAACACCAGAGTGACAAATATTGAAGGTAACATCGTTACTTTCAAGCAAGGCGATGAATTGACAGAAATTACCTCAAAAACTATCTTGTGGGCAGCAGGTGTTCAAGGTTCGCCTATGGGGAAAGCCCTAGCAAAAAGTACAGGTGTAGAGTGCGATCGCTCTGGACGTGTGATTGTAGAACCAGACTTGTCTATCAAGGGTTATGACAACATTTTTGTAGTGGGAGATTTAGGCAACTTTTCCCATCAAAATGGTAAACCCTTACCTGGTGTTGCACCTGTAGCTAAACAACAAGGAGAGTATGTAGCTAAACTCATTAAACGCAGGCTTAAAGGTGAGACTTTGCCAGAGTTTCGTTACAATGACGTGGGTACTTTGGCGATGATTGGGCAAAATCTAGCTGTTGTAGATTTAGGCTTAGTCAAACTCAAAGGTTTCATTGCTTGGCTGTTTTGGCTAGTAATTCACATCTACTTCTTAATCGAGTTTGACACTAAAGTAGTAGTAGCAATTCAGTGGGGATGGAATTATATCACTCGTAATCGTCGCTCTAGATTGATTACAGGTCGAGATGGTTTTGTAGAAGGAAAAACTGTTAACAAGAGGGTGCAACAGCCTTCTGGGACACCTCTGTAACTTCCGGGATGACACCCGATAGTACTCATATCGTGTCCTTGCTAAAGACTTATCATTTAGAGCGCAGGGGGAC
>JADEXV010000152.1 GCA_015206945.1 Nostocales cyanobacterium LEGE 12452
ACAAAGTATGTTCCGTATTACTGTAAACCAACAGCGCCTCAACCAGGCATATCAACGCTTTGCTTTCAAAATAATGATTGTGTATGATAGTTGCTTCCCTGATGAACAATGTTTTCTTATCGCGGTCTGCTTCGGCTATTACGTATGTTTTTACATCATTCTTTTCGTTGAGGTAAGTGTAGGCATAGCCACTTAATATGTTACGTACTGAATCTTTAAGTTCCAGCTTGTATGTAAAAGATTCTCCGCCTTGTACACCCATAAAACCTTTAAGGCTATATTCATTCTTTTGTGCATGCAGTAATGTATGGCCTGAAAAGATGAAAACGCAACAAATGGCGATCCGGAGTATGCCCATGTATAGTGTAATGTTTGACTGTAAATGTAGTGAGTGTGAACGATCTAGCCTTGTTCTTTTTTAGCCGAAAAAAGTATTTTATTCCCAAATGGATCGATCAGTTCCATTGTAACGCCTCCGGGTTCTTTCTCCACACAAGGTTTGTAATACCGGTAATCTTTCCGGCTCAATTCTTTTTGATAAGCCTGAAGGTCGCCGGTGTATTCAATATATACCTTTGAGCCGGGACAAGCATCGCCATAATGTTCGCTTAAATGAAAGACGATATCATCTTTGGAAACCTGCATATAAATAGGGAAATTTTCTCCGTACCTATGCTCCCAATCTACCGTAAAGCCAAGCCAGTCCACATAAAACTCCAATGTTTTGGGTATATCAAAAATCCGGAATATTGGTATTACAGAAGACATAAAGTGCTTAATTTAAAACAGGAACAAACCTTTTGGCTTGTTCCTGTCAGTATTAGGATTGTGTTTTTTCAGGACGCATTTGCGGGAAGAACAGAACGTCTTGTATAGAAGGCTGTCCGGTAAGCAGCATAGCCAGGCGATCTATGCCAAAGCCTATACCTGCGGTAGGCGGCATACCATATTCCAAAGCTGTCAGAAAGTCTTCATCTACACCTTGGGCTTCTAAGTCACCAGCAGCTTTCCGCGCCGCTTGTGCTTCTAAACGTTCTCTTTGGTCGATGGGATCGGTAAGTTCTGAGAAGCTATTCCCAGTTTCTCGCCCGACTATAAATAACTCAAATCTTTCCACTAAACCAGGCACAGAACGGTGAGGTTTTGCTAGGGGCGAAATTTCTACAGGGTAATCAATTACAAAGGTAGGTTGAGTTAAATTAGCTTCTACCTTCTCTTCAAAGGCTAAATTTAGTAACTTACCAATTGATTGGGCTTCATCTATACCAGGAATATCAGCATTTTTACTTGCTGTTTTTGCTTCTTCCAAACTTTGGAACGAATTAAAATCCAAGCCCGTAAATTCTTTAACTAAATCGTGCATTGTTACCCGTCGCCAAGGTGGTGTCAAATCTATCGGTTCCCCTTGGTAGGTGATTTCCAATGTGCCAAGTACCTCTTGGGCGACAGTGGTAATAATCCCTTCAGTCAACGCCATCATATCGTTGTAGTCGGCGTAAGCTTGGTAAACTTCAATCGTCGTAAATTCGGGATTGTGTCGAGTCGAAATTCCCTCATTGCGGAAAACCCGCCCCAATTCAAATACCTTTTCAAAACCACCCACAATCAACCGCTTGAGATGGAGTTCTGTGGCAATTCGCAGATACAACTCCATTTCTAAGGTGTTGTGGTAGGTGATAAATGGACGCGCATCTGCACCCCCAGTTTCACTTTGCAAAACTGGCGTTTCAATTTCCAGAAAATCTCGCTGTTCTAAATAACGGCGAATACCCGCAGTAATTTGGGCACGACGGCGGAAAGTTTGCCGTACTTCCGGGTTAACAATCAAGTCAACGTAGCGCTGACGATAGCGCTTGGCAACATCCGTTAATCCATGCCACTTGTCGGGTAGAGGCAACAGGGATTTAGTAAGGATAGTATATTGTTTAACGTAGACAGATAACTCGCCCTTTTCAGTCCGTTTAATAGTACCTTTGGCTCCTAAAATGTCGCCTGCATCTGTAAGTTGCTTCAGGTGATTGAAGGCATCGGCATCAATATCTGCCATACCTTCTTGGATACGATTTTTATCCAGATAAAGCTGAATTGTACCGGTTTCATCTTGCAAAGTGAAGAAAGCCAATTTACCGAAAACGCGACGCGCCATAATGCGTCCGGCTATAGCAACTTCTAAATCAACTTCTTCACCACTGACTAAATCGGCAAACTTTTCTTGCAACTGGGCTGCATGATGGGTAGATTCCCAACGATAGGCATAAGGGTTAGTCCCTAGCTGCTTGAGTTGTTCTACTTTCTCCAGCCTTGCGGCTCGGATATCTTCTTCCGACATGGTAACGAACTAAATAGGGCAAGATTAATTATAGATGCTGCCAAAGTTGAGAGTAAGAGATAATCGCCTAAAAGTGATGTGCATAGGCGTAGCCCGCTGTAGGTATCGCTAAAGGAAATCCAATCACACAAACTAGAGTACGCCTGTGGACTGTAAAGGAATATCACCGGATGTTTGAAACGTATATTATTACAGAGGATGAACGAGTAGAACTGATTGATGGGCAAGTTATCCTGATGAGCGCCAAAAATCCTGCCCATGCAGCGACAACGCTTTGTGCATCTGACTATCTCAAGCGTTGGCGCAGCCTGCCGCAAGCATCGCTAGTAGAAGTTGCCTTAGTTCGGGTGCAAAGTCTCATTCTGTTGAGCCAATACTTCGAACCTGAGCCAGATATCGCTGTTGTCCGCATCGCCATCCCGCACCCAATAAAATCTTTTTATTAAGTATCCTTGCGTATTTGTCAAGATTTTGAGATATTAAATTGAAAAATCAATTCAGATAGAAACTTATGGCAACCGAGCAAGAGCTTCAATCTCTTTTTAATACTTTAGATAGCGATCGAGATGGCAAAGTATCCATTAATGATCTTTTTTTAAGTCCTGGCTTAAGTGCAATCATCTCATCAGAAACAAATACCACTAGTCCCCAGGAATTACTAGTAAATTATGATTCAGACAAAGACGGTAGTATTACCTTTGAAGAGTTAAAAGAAGCAGTTGAGAAAGCAAATAATTTAAACTAGCAGTCAAAAAATCAACGCCACACTCACCCCAAAATCTCTCTAGCCCACACTAAATCCTTCTCTAGGCGACTATTGGGGGATTTGCCTTTATTTGCCCCTTAGTGACACTTTGCTATCCTCTACATGACACATGCTTGCTAGTAATAACCTACCATCGACTCTGTAACCACCTCTCAGACGGTTTTCGATTGGTTAATGATTTTGACTATTCAACCCACATCCCGCAGGTGCGTAGGCGTAGCCCGCCGCAGGCATCGTAAATACTGTATATGCTACAGCAGGAATTACCGACTACTGGATTTTGGATGTGAATCAGCGTCAGATTTATGTTTTCCGCGAACCAGGTTTGGAAGGTTACAATCTTGAATTTTTTTTGCAGGAGGATGCAACGTTATCCTTGATTGCCTTTCCAGAAATGAAGTCTAGATTAATCAAATGTTTCCATAAGTTTTACAAATCAAACTTTTACTTATTTCCTATTTTTAGCAAATGTCTAGATGAAACAGCCTTCATTTTCAAGTTAGTAAATTGCACGATCGCTTTTACTAAATCTTGCTGTTCTGGTTGTAAATTTAGTTTTTCTAGCGCTTGATTAATATTATTACCAGCCCGGAGATTGTGATTAAGCTGGTCACGCTGAGATGAGTTTAACACTGCTGCAATTTCCCTGTTTCTTCTCTGACGCACAGCCTGGAGTTCTTGCCGTTGTAAGGGAGTCAGATTAATCTCCGACGAGGTGGAGTAGCTTGCAGTTTTGATAGTTTGGGCGAAAATAATACCAGAAGTAGTATTGATTTGAACGGGTGCAGCTAAGGCAATTCCCGGCATGAAGAGGACAAGAGCAAGAATATTAGCTAACACAGATAGCCGTTTTATCAAGTAAATTGCCATATTGAGAAATATCTAGTACACTGCGGCGAAAGTTTGCTTACTTTAACAAGTTGCTCAAGTCCCAAAACCAGGAATTAAACGCTTGAGGGCACGACCAGCAACGTCGCTATAACGCAGTTCTCCACACAGAATCTTACCCATGATTTTCGCACCGGAAGGACGCTTAACACCAACTTTGTAGCCAATGCCAGGAAAGCGATAAAATGCTCCACCTAATTTTTGCGCCCAAGCCATTTCAGTACCCCATTCTTCATTAATGGCTTCGCTATATTTTTCTAAAGCGTTGGTATCACCTGAAAGTGCCTCATTAATGGCTCCTGCTGCCATCAAACCGCTAAAAATTGACGGACGAATGCCTTCTGCTGTCATTGGATCGACTACACAAGCAGCTTCCCCAGCTAAAACCGCATTTTGAGTATGCAACTTTTGGTTGCCATCCCACAAGCAAAGGGGATAACCATATTGCTTGCTAGTTTTGATATCTACATTAAATGATCGCGCGTACTCATCTAAAATTTTCTTAAAATCCTGGCGTTCGCCGCCAAGAAATGTACCGACACCAATGGAATAACCATCAGCTTTTGGGAAATTCCAAATATAGCCGTTTTTTACCAAGCCAAACTCGAAGTGAATTGTCGATTTATCTTTGACATTTGCGGCAACTTCTGCCTCTAAAGCTCCTGCTAAACGGCGTTTACGGTCTTTGAAGCCGAGCCATTTTGCCATTGGGCCTTTAGCACCATCAGCCGCAATTAAGTAGCGACTTGTAACTGGGCCATTTGTTGTGTTAACTTGCCAATAGTCATCTTGAAACTCAATACCCGTTACTTCCGTATTATCTCGTAGTTCAGCCCCTTGCTTCTGTCCTTGCTGCACTAGGAAATGGTCAAAAATGTCTCGTCGCACCATCCAGACTGGTTCTTTGGTGGCGATTTTTGCTTCCACAGGGTCGCCTAATTTCCAGGTAAAGCGAAGGGAGTCAGCTTTTACAGAAATTACTGGGCTAAAATCAAAGTCAAACCATTGAGCGATCGCTGGAGATACACCACCACCGCAAGGTTTATATCTTGGCAGAGATTCTTTTTCCAACACTAATACTGAGCGGCCTTGTTTGGCTAAATGATATGCAGCTGTTCCACCAGCTGGCCCAGCGCCGACGATGATGCAGTCGTACATATTGAATTTTTGCTCCAGAATTAGTTTATTTTCTATTGAGTAGGGGCAATTTATGAATTGTTCCTACTTTTATTATTCATGTCCACTTACTTACTCGATCAATTTTTCGTAAGATTTATGCAATAAGTTAAGAAATGATAAAGGCTGAAGAATTTATCCATTATCCTTCAGCCTTTATGCTTAAGACTTTAAACAGTCGTAATGTCTTTTTCTTTTTCTGCCAACAGCGAGTCTATTTTGGCAGTATACTCATTTGTCAATTTTTGCAACTTGTCTTGTTGATCTTTTGATTCATCTTTGGAGATTTCAGAGGCTTTTTCCTGTTTGCGAATGGCGTCTATAGCATCGCGGCGAATGTTACGAATAGCAACACGACCCTCTTCAGCATATTTGGATGCCATTTTGACAAATTCTTTACGGCGTTCGCTGGTTAAGGGCGGAATATTCAACCGGATTACAGAACCGTCATTACTGGGTGTTAAACCCACATCTGAGAGGGAAATAGCCTTCTCAACGATGTTTAGGGTGTTGCGCTCGTAGGGTTGAATTAAGATCGTCGTAGCATCTGGCGTGCTAATATTTGCCAGTGATTTCAAGGAAGTAGGCGAACCGTAATAGTCCACCAATACCTTATCTAATAGACTCGCATTGGCGCGACCAGTGCGAATCGAGTTAAAAGCTCGTTGAGTTGCCTCAACGGTTTTTTGCATCGTACTTTCAGCTTCAGCTAATTTCACAAGAACCTCCCACAAGGGTGCCGATGGATTCTCCCAAGACTGCTCGGTGGATATTTCCTCGCACCGTTAGGTCAAATACCAGAATTGGGATATTATTTTCTTTACACAAGGCGATCGCAGTACTATCCATCACCCGCAAATCTTGGGCTAAAACGTGCGCGTAGGTTAAGCTATTGTAACGCTTGGCGTCAGGATAAATATGAGGATCGGCATCATATACTCCATCTACTTTGGTGGCTTTAAAAATCACCTCAGCATCGATTTCTGCGGCTCTTAATGCCGCAGTCGTATCTGTAGTAAAAAAGGGATTTCCAGAACCAGCACCAAAAATTACCACCCGTCCTTTTTCAAGATGACGGATGGCACGACGACGGATATATGGTTCCGCTAATTCTTGCATAGCGATCGCGGTTTGCACTCGCGTCTGTACTCCTATGCGTTCTAGCGAATCTTGCAGCGTCATGGCATTCATTACCGTGGCAATCATCCCGATATAGTCAGCGGTTGCCCTGTCCATCCCCGCCGACGCTGCTTTGACGCCACGAAAAATATTGCCGCCGCCAACAACAATGGCGATTTGAGTACCAGTGGCTATCACCTCTGCTAATTCTTCTGCTATTCCTTTGACCACTTCGGGATCAATGCCATAGCCCATGTTGCCCATTAAGGCTTCACCGCTCAGTTTGAGTAAAACCCGTCGGTAATTCGTTCCCATGAAGTTCTGCTTTATCAAAAAAGTTGCAATTGCCTCCAATTTAAGATAGCAGTTACAGGGACTATCTATGTCTAGTTACGCCAAATCAATGTAGTACCTACTGGTTCTGTTTGTGGTATGGCTATTTCTTCACCTTTAAACAGAGAAGCGATCGCAGTTTTCAAATAATCCTCTCCTATTGATGATGGATCTTGGGGATGATTATCAATTTTACCTTTGTAGCGTACTATACCATTAGTATCTATTAAAAAGGCTGTTGGTGTTTTGGTTGCCCCGAAACTATCGGTCACATCTTGAGTTGAGTCCCACAGGTAGGGGAAATTCAACTGGTGACGCAGGGCAAAAGCTTTCATATTTTCAAAGCTTGACCTAGTGTCGTAGTCAACATTACTACCATTCAGTCCAATTAGTGTGAAGCCTTTTGGGGCAAATTCGGCTTGAATGTTTTTTAGTCTGCCTAAATACCGCTCTACATAAGGGCAGTGGTTACACATAGAAATAACGCCGACTGCTCGGAACTTCTCAAGATAACGCCTGAGATGGTGTACTTGACCATCAATACCTGGCAGTTCAAAATCTGGTGCGTAGCTCCCAACGGGAGTATCGATTGTTTCTAGTAAATTCATGTTTTCTGGCTCGCAGAACTAGGAACAAAAAAAATATTGTTAAATTCAGCGTCAGTTTCCAGTTGCAAACCACCCCTTAGCCGATGCCTCATATTCGCCAATCTTATAGACCAAATTTGCGATCGTAAATTGTGAAACTACTGAATCTAGAATGGATGCTAATTCGCTCACATCTAAAAAATAGCCCAAATATTACTCACATTAAAAAAGTTATGATTTCAACTACTGACATAATCTCAGTTGTGAGTAAATTACTTCTATCAACAAGATGAAAACTCTCTATACTGGATAAAACTATCAGCCTAGAAGCTTTCGTGGTATATGTATAGGCTATCACTAGAGCAAAAGATTTATTTTGAAAATCTGATAAATTTTATCCAAATTAAAAACAATTTTGCTTGTGCTTGCTGTTGAAAGCCTTTATACCCTTGTTATCATCAAATTTTCCATGACAACCTCAAGTTCAAAAACAGCACTTAACTCTACAAAAACCTGGATTTGGCAAGATTTTCCGATCTGCTATCAAACCCAAGGAACTACAGGGCCAGCTGTTGTCCTGGTGCATGGATTTGGCGCTTCTTGGTGGCACTGGCGGAAAAATATTCCTGTACTAGCGGAAAATTGCCGTGTTTATGTGATCGATTTGATTGGTTTTGGGGCTTCTGCAAAACCTCAGCCTGGTGAAAAAATTAACTACACACTAGAAACCTGGGGACAACAAGTAGCAGATTTTTGCCGCGAAGTAGTGGGTGAGCCAGCTTTTTTAGTTGGAAATTCCATTGGCTGTATTGTCGCCATGCAAGCAGCAGTCAGCAACCCAGATATTGCCTTGGGAGTTGCTTTACTCAACTGTTCTTTACGGCTGTTGCACGATCGCAAACGGGTGACTTTACCTTTATCTCGTCGTTACGGAGCGCCTCTACTGCAACGCCTGTTATCTATCAAACCAGTTGGTGATTTCTTTTTCAATCAACTCGCCAAACCGAAAACTGTGCGGAAAATTCTGCTGGAAGCTTATGCCAATGCTGAGATGGTGACAGATGAGTTGGTAGATATTCTAACTTCACCAGCAAGCGATCCGGGGGCTGGGGCTGTGTTTCTCGCTTTTACTTCTTATTCTACAGGGCCATTACCAGAAGACCTTTTACCACTGTTACAGTGTCCGGCGATTATCTTGTGGGGAACAGCCGATCCGTGGGAACCAATTAAATTAGGGAGAGAATTAGCTAACTTTGGGCAAGTAGAAAAGTTTATTCCTTTAGAGGGAGTGGGGCATTGTCCGCAGGATGAAGCGCCGGAGTTAGTCAATCCGATTTTACTCGATTGGATTTTGGAGCGATCGCGGTAATAGACTCCGCTCAATTCTCACGTAATGGATGATATTAAATATATTCAAAAATATTTATTTTTTGTTGATTGAGCCGACGCTGAATTTTCGGAAATTACTAATTCAAAATTAACTGACTTAAAAAGTAGGCAAGGGCTGCGCTGCCCAAGGGAACTGTCAAATTATCAATACCCAAAAATGAAACAGCTTCTAAAGCAGTAGCTATAACTGCTACTAACAGTGATACTGCCCAAGTTTGCCAACTATTTCCTTGAGTTCCAACTAAAATCAAACTACTGACGAGATAGCTAACGAGCATCATAGTTAGGGAGCCTTCCCAACTTTTTTCTGTCCCAAAAACTTTATACTTATGTTTACCAAAGCGTTGCCCAATTAAGGCTGCTAATCCATCTCCCCAAGTCATTACCAAAATTCCGAGTGCTGCGTAGTGGGGTTGTTGCAAGTACCAGAACCAGGCAACTAAAATACCGAAACTGACGGAGTAAAAAAATGTCCCTAAGCTTTGCCGTCCGACGCTATTAATACCAGGAAGAATGGGCAATCGGTAGGATAATAAGGTGATTGCACTCGCTAAAATAGAAGCTGTAATCCCTACACTGGCGGGAATATCTAGCCACCAAGCGATTAAAATCACATTACCAGTGCCAATATGAACTATCTTCCGCACGATTTCTGGCTTGTCGGCGAAGCGGTTTACTACCCATGCAATCAGGAGAATAAGTAACACCCAAATTGCAGCCGATGCAATTTGCAGCCAGAAAACCGGAATTGAAGTTAAGTCAGAAAATGTAATTAACAAAGATGCGACAAAATGAAAATTTTTACCCCTGTTACTAATTTATAAGATTTGGGTAGCTGCAATGAAATTATTATTTATTTGGCTGATTCGGGGCTACCGAATGTTTATCTCGCCGTTGTTTCTCCCGACTTGTCGCTTTCAACCAACTTGTTCGATGTATGCTATTGAAGCTATTGAACGATTTGGAGTGTTGCGTGGTAGCTGGATGGCAACTCGGCGGATTTTGCGCTGTCATCCGTTTCATCCAGGTGGTTATGATCCAGTGCCAGAGGTGGTAGAAAAGGTTAAGGAGGAGTAGTTTTGTCCGGTGGGGAATTGAGGGGTGAAATTTAAACGCAAAGGGGCGCAAAGGGAAGCGCAGAGAATGAGAGGAGGGGTAAATTATTAAAGGATGTGTTCGTGGGTATAGCTATTTGGGGAGATGTCAATAGATGAGGTTGTCATCTAGCGTGGGAAGGTTGAATAATTTAATTTGGACTACGATGATTAATCCTACTGCGATTTCTATACCCGAACCACAAATTCCTACTCCTGGCCCGAGTCCGCTACCTAGTCCGAATCCTGAGCCGAATCCGCTACCTAGCCCGGAACCTGTACCAGGACCAGCGATTCCTCAACCGTTACCGGGGCCTGTACCAGAACCAGTACCTGCTCCCATTCCTCAAACAGTTCCAGCACCAATTCCCCAAACCATACCGGAACCTGTTTAGATTACCTTGGTAATGTAATCCAAAATCTCAAATCTAAAATCCAAAATGCTAAGAGCCGGAATTGTCGGACTTCCCAACGTCGGAAAATCTACTTTATTTAATGCTGTAGTTGCTAATGCCAAGGCAGAAGCAGCTAACTTCCCTTTTTGCACGATTGAACCGAATGTCGGCGTTGTCGCAGTACCGGATGAACGGTTAAATGTTCTTGCTAAGATTGCTAGTTCGGTACAAACTATCCCGGCGCGGGTTGAATTTGTAGATATTGCCGGTTTAGTTAAAGGCGCAAGTCAGGGTGAGGGACTAGGGAATCAATTCCTGTCCCACATCCGGGAAGTTGATGCGATCGTCCATGTGGTACGTTGTTTTGAGAATGACGATATTATCCACGTTGCTGGTTCTGTTGATCCAGCGCGAGATATTGAAATCATTAATATAGAACTGGGTTTATCAGATTTAGCACAAATTGAGCGGCGAATTGACCGTACTCGTAAACTAGCTCGTACCAGCAAAGATGCACAGTTTGAAGTCTCAGTTTTAGAAAAATTAGCTGCGGCTTTAAATGAAGGTAAATCGGTGCGTCAGGTGAGCTTGAATGAAGAAGAAACAGAAATTATTAAAGGATTAGAACTGCTCACTTATAAGCCGATTATCTACGCTGCGAATGTATCTGAGGATGAGTTGGCGACTGGTAATCACTTTGTCGAAACAGTGCGGCAAATTGCAGCAACAGAAAATGCTCAAGTTGTGATAGTTTCGGCTCAAGTTGAAGCTGAATTAGTGGAATTACCAGAAGAAGATAAAGCAGATTTCCTCGCGTCTTTAGGTGTGGAAGAAGGCGGTTTGAAATCATTGATTCGGGCAACTTACACGCTTTTAGGTTTGCGGACATATTTCACCTGTGGCCCTAAAGAAACCCGCGCTTGGACAATTAATGCGGGAATGTCTGCACCTCAAGCTGCTGGTGTAATCCACAGTGATTTTGAGCGGGGATTTATTCGCGCTGAAACTGTCGCTTATAAAGATTTGGTAACAACCGGTTCGATGAATGCTGCCAAGGAAAAAGGGTTGGTTCGCAGTGAAGGGAAAGAGTATGTTGTGCAGGAAGGGGATGTAATGTTGTTCCGATTTAATGTGTAGGGGTAATTAATGAGTGGCCGTTATCGATAAGATAATGGTCAACTTACACCAATTTGCGTAGGCTTTGCCCGCCGCAGGCATCGCACTAAATAAATTGACAAATATTCTAGAATGTGTATAAAAATATTTTAGGCGATCGCAAATAAACCAGCAATCCTCCAAATCTAGTAGCTACTTCCACTCACAATATACAGATAAGAACCCAAATTCTCGTCAAGGCAGCTTTTTGCACTTATCTTTGACAGTATATTTACGTAATTAGTTGACTTCCGATAGTACTTTCTGTAAAGAAAGCAATAATTCGTTGACAGTATAAGGCTTTGACAAAAATGTATTGACACCAATAGCTGCTACTGCACTAAGCTTATTGTCAGACATGAGTCCACTGCTGGCAATAATTTTGACTTGGGGATTGATTTTTTGCAAGGTACGTATGGCTGTTAAACCATCCAGTGAAGGCAGCATAATATCCATGAGGACGGCACTAATTTTGTCTCTATTTTGAGCATATAGTGCGATCGCCTCAATGCCATCACTGGCAACTAAGATTTTGTAGTTGTGAGCTTCTAATGATGTTATGGTAATTTCTTGAATGGCAGCTTCATCATCCACAACTAAAATCAATTCTCCATGTCCTGTCTGTGGTGACAAATTTTCGGGGCTGAGTGTTTCTATTCCCCCCACTGCTGGCAAGTAAACCTTAAAGCTAGTGACACTTTCCGGTTCACTATACACGTTCACAAAACCTCCGTGACTTTTAACGATTCCCAATACTGTGGAAAGTCCTAAACCCGTGCCCTGTCCGACATCTTTTGTAGTAAAGAATGGCTCGAAAATTCTATCTAGCATTTCTTTAGGAATCCCAACTCCAGTATCGGAGACAGTAATCACTATGTAAGGTCCCTCTTTGGCTTCTAGGTTCATGCGGGCATAATTTGCATCAATCAACATATTTTCGGCAGAGATACTCAAAGTACCGCCATTGGACATAGCATCACGGGCATTAACGCAGAGGTTCATCAGTACTTGATGCAGTTGGGTACTATCTCCAGAAACCATCCACAAATCTTGCGGGACATTAATGCTGATTTCTATCGATTTGGGAAAGGTCTCTTTAAGAATCTTGGCAATTTCCACAATTATACAGCGCTTCCGGCTATTATGCAATACAGTTTTTCTCCTTGCCCTCTGCTATCAAAGCTTTCAGATTTGGGGATGTACCTCATAGCTGCCGTAAGTGCTGTATGTCTGAGTTGCAAAGTGATGTGCTTCCCTTCTACACCGCGTGCAAAGGACAGCACCTGTTTGACTAAATCAGCACCGCGTCTAGCGTTAATTTCTAAAATTTCTAGTAGATGACGAGTCCGCTCATCTGCATCAGGAAATTTCAGCGGTAGGAGTTGCGCTCCTGCCAAAATCGGTGTCAGGATGTTGTTGAGGTCGTGAGCAATACCACTAGCTAAAGTGCCAATACTTTCCAGGCGTTGAGCGCGAAATAATTGGGCTTCTAGGTGCTTTTTGTCGGTAATATCTGTGTCAACGGTGAGAATTGATTTGGGTTTTCCTTGTTCATCGCATACCAGACTCCAGCGACTAGCCACAAGGACTTCTTTGTTCATTTTAGTAAGTTTTGTTAACTCACCCTGCCACTTACCTTTACTAATAGCTTGCAATAGAGCCGCTTCAATCTCCGGTGAAGGTTCGTCATACAAAAGTTCGCTAGCATTTTTACCCCAAGCCTCTGTAGCTTGCCAGCCGTAAAGTGTTTCTGCACCTTTGTTCCAGAAGATAATTTGATTGTTTAAATCTCGGACGCAAATTGCATCTGTGGTGACATCTAGTAATGCTGCTTGTTCGAGAATTTTTTCTTCTGCTAATTTGCGATCGCGTAGGGCAGCTTGTCGTTCGCTAATATCTATACTGGCACATGTCACCCCGACAATTTCTTGGGTTTCATTCCGTAGTGGCTCGACAGTTAAATCGTAATATCGCGTTGTATCTTTGATGGTAATTGATACTTCCTCTCGCGTTCCGATGCCTGTAGTCAGCACTCCACGTTTAATTGCAATTAGACGTTGGGCATCTTCTGCTGGAATAATATCTAAGTCTTGTTTGCCCAATATTTTCTCAACTGTCAATCCAGATGGGGGATTGTAAACCCACGTGTACCGTAAATCTCTATCCTGGTTATAAACAAAGATTGGAGAGTTTTTAAGAGCAACCCGAAATCGCTCTTCACTCTGCCGCAGTGCGTTGTCTGCCCGTTGACGTTCGATGGCATAACGCATAGATCGCACCAGCAAGTCACCAGTTACTTGCCCCTTCACTAAATAATCTTGCGCTCCTTGTTGCATGGCGCTAGTTGCCAGGGTTTCATCATTTATACCCGTCAACACAATGATTGGAGTTGCTTTTGCTTGATTGTGAGCGATGACAAAGGTTTGCAATCCCTGGCTATCTGGTAGGGAGAGGTCTAACAAAATTACATCAAAAATTTCGTTTGTTAGATAGTTGACTGCTTCATAAAGCCGTTCAACGGGCATCAACTCAACTACAACTGTGGTAACTTCTTTAAATAACTCTTGTAACAATAAGACATCACCAGGGTTGTCTTCTACTAACAAGACTTTAATAATATTTTTACCTGCCATTTCCACTACTCCGGCGGCAGTTTTACGATCGCAAACCAAAAATTTTCTATTGATTGGACAATTTTAACGAATTGATCGAAATCTACTGGCTTGGTTATATAACAGTTGGCAAAAAGGTTATAGGCTTTGAGGATATCTTCTTCAGCCCGGGAAGTCGTCAAAACTACTACAGGAATTCGTTTGAGGTTTTCATCTCCTTTTATTTCTGCTAATACCTCTCGTCCATCTTTTTTCGGAAGGTTAAAATCGAGCAGTACAATATCTGGATGAGGTAATTTAGCATATTTTCCCTGTTTTCGCAAGAATGCCATTGCCTCTACACCATCCTCGACTACGTTCAAGTGAATTGAGATTTTACTATCTTCTAGGGCGATGCGTGTAAGTTGGACATCGCCAGGATTATCTTCTACTAACAAAACCTCAATAGGCATAATCGCTGTTATGGTGTTTACCATTGCTTACCTACTCTATCTGGAATTGTGAAGTAGAAAGTCGAGCCTTGATCCGGTTTCGACTCAACCCAGATCCGGCCGCCGTGGCGTTCGATAATTTTTTTACAAATTGCCAGACCAATTCCAGTACCTGGATACTTGTCTCTACCGTGCAAGCGCTGAAAAATTATAAAGATACGCTCAGTATATTGGGATTCCAAACCAATTCCATTATCACGTACTGAGAACAACCATTCATCCTCCGAGGGGATAAAATTTAAATTTTTTCCATTTAATATATCTGCATCTCTCTTACTTACTCCAATGTGAATTAATGGCTGTTGACGATCGCAAAATTTGATCGCGTTGGCAATTAGGTTTTGAAATACTTGTGTCAATTGGGTAGCATCAGCCATCACTTGAGGTAGAGTATCGTAAGTGACAACTGCCTTTCGATCTGCGATCGCAACTTGAAGATTGGCAAGCACCTGTTCTAAAACAACATTACAATCAACTGGTACAAAAGGCTGTCCACGGGTGCTGACGCGGGAATAATTTAACAAATCATTGATTAGGGTCTGCATCCGGCTAGCCCCGTCTACTGCGTATGTAATAAACTGATCCGCATTGGCATCCAGTTTGTTTTTGTATCTCCGCTCCAGCAGTTGTAAATAACTAGTTACCATCCGCAATGGCTCTTGCAAATCATGGGAAGCTACGTAGGCAAACTGTTCTAATTCCGCATTAGAACGAGTAAGTTCCTGACTTTGCTGGGTTTCTTTTTCTAATAGTTTTGCCTGAGATAAAGCAATCCCAATTTGGTTTGCTAATTGCTCTAACAAATCCATCTCAAACTGATTCCACTGTCGAGGTGCGCTACACTGATGAGCTAGCAATAAGCCCCAAATATCGTCTCTGACAATAATCGGCACTACCAGATTAGCCCTGATAGCAAACTGCTGAAGAAATTCTCGATGGCATGGTTGGATATGAGCAGATTCAATGTCTTCAAGGGCACTTACTCTTCCGTGGCGATATCTTTCTATATATTCTTCTTTAAAGCAGGGATCAAAAAGATTTTTTCCTAGAATTACCGGCCAACCAGGTAGCACTGCCTCTTGTACCACTGTTCCCGAACCGTCAGCTTCCAGCCGAAAAATCAAAACCCGGTCAGCTTGTAGTAGTTTTTGTACCTCTGTGACAGTGGTTTGAAGAATTTCATCTATTTGTAAAGATTCTCGAATTTTTAGGGTGATTTCGGCAAATAGTTGCGATCGCAGATTTTGCCGCTTTAATTCTTCATCTGCCCGCTTCCGGTCTGTGATATCAGTATAAGAACCAACCATCCGCACTAGATCATCCAATGCGTCCCAAAGTGCTTGTCCTCGATCTAGAATCCATTTATAGCTGCCGTCTTGGCACTGAACTCGATATTCACAGACGTAAAAGGGTGTTTTCTTGGCAAAGTGGTCTTGGAAAGCCTGAAGTACCCAATCTCGCTCATCAGGATGGATTCGTTTTGTCCATTCATCCCAACGATTGGAAACTTCGTGGTCTTTATAGCCGAGCATTTCCTTCCATCGAGTTGAGAAGAACAATTCATTAGTCTTGAGGTTCCAATCCCAAATACCATCATTATTACCATGTAATGCTAATTGCCAACGTTCTTCACTTTCTCGTAGTGCTTCTGCTGTTTTTCGTCGTTCAGTAACGTTTTGAAAATAAACAGACAAGCCGTCTTTTGCCGGATAGGCGTGAACTTTAAGCCACTGCTGCTGTGGCAGATACAACTCCTCAAATTCGACACTAACCTGTTCTAAGATTGCCCTGCGATATTCACAATCAAATGTTGTGCCGATAATTTCTGGAAACACCTCCCAGATGTTTTTACCTAAAAGCTCATTGTGAGTTTTTTGCAACAGCCTTTCTGCTTGACCATTAATATAGGTGAATTGCCACTTTTGATCTAGGGCAAAAAAACCATCAGTGATACTTTCGAGAAGATTAGTGATGTGGGTTTTGGCGGCTTCAGATTGGGCGCGGGCTGCTTGCTCGTGCGCCACTAGTTTCTCAGTAACTTTAGATACCTCACTTACATGACGCCTGAGTTCGAGTTGGTCGATTACTAGGCGACTCAAACCCACAAACGCCTCCACTTGTTTTTGGCTTAGTTGTCGTGGAACTTGGTCAATTGCACACAGAGTTCCCAACATATCTCCCTTCGGAGTAATTAAGGGTACACCTGCATAAAACCGTATATATGGATAGCCAGTTACTACCGGATTACTAGCCAACTTTTCATCAGCTAGGGTATCAGGAACCACCACAACATTACGCTGTTCTTGGCAAAGATAAGATAATCCAACAGTCCGAGGCATTTCTGATACATCTAAACCTATTTTTGCCTTAAACCATTGACGGTTTTCATCAATAAAATTTACCAAGGATATGGGAGTGCCACAAATAAAGGCCGCTAACTGAGCAAGATTGTCATAGGCTTCTTCGGGTTCTGTGTCAAGAATTTGATACTGGCGGAGGGCTTCTAACCTCGCTATTTCTGTATCAATATGTCTAGGTTTCATTAACTTTTTTTAATAAATCTAAATGTGATATTCAGTCAGCAGCGTAATTATCTCAAGAATAGCTTAACTTTTGTTAATAATTCTTAATCCTTTCCTCACCTTTGACTGTTCGGGAAAGTCTGTTAAAAGCGATTTTTAAAGGATGTTTGACAAGTATTTTTGTAGCCTTATAAACCTAACTCTCCCAGTCCCCTTCCCTAGAAGAGAATGGGCATTTCAAAGCCTCTCTCCCATTCAGGGAGAAGTTTGGAGAGGGGTTTTGAGTATACTTTACAACTTTTTAAACAAGCTCCGATCAGCCACTGCCTGTTTACGGCGCAAAGTTATTGCGTAGGCGTAGCCTGTCGTAAATATCCCACTAATCTTAGTGTAGACAAGTTTAGGACTGAATATTATTTACTGTGCACGATTAGATTAACCATTCTAGATCGATGTGATCGTCTTCTACTCTGTCGGGATTCTCAGGAAAACTGGCTTTTACATTAATGCGAAATTTATCTGCATCAGCATTAATTAGCTCAAATATCAGCATCGATGCACAGGGGCTGATTGTGATATATCGCTCTAGTATTTGCACTACATGGCTAAGGGTATTCTCAATTCGCTCAATCAGTGTACTGCGGATGTATAAATAAACTCCGCTAGCAAACAGCAGTAGTAACATGGCAGTCCCTGAAATGTATCAAATTTACAGACTGAGACGAGTAGTCTGAAGTATATTTTTACTCTATTTTTGAAGTTAATAGCCTTTAATTACGTATTTATACGGCTAAATCATAGTTCGATTTTTGAGCTGTGGTGATTTTGCTGAGGTTGAATTTTTGCTCAAGAATTACACTCTTGTTGCAGTAAATCTGCTTAACCCTATTTTATTCTTTGCACCAGGATAAAAAATCAAGCTCTTTTGACTACCTATATTTACTGAAACACTGTTAAATCCATCGAATCGAATAAATCAATAATAAATTCAAAGACTAAGTATTAAATAATGGTTAATTTTCGACATTAGCCAATGATCAATAGTTTAAATCGCCAAAAATTTTATTCTGAAAACATTGAAAAATCCAAATCGAAAAGGTATCAGTATCTCCCTAATGAGATTCAAAAAAAATGTAAAAATTCTGGGAATTTGTTTATTGTATTCAACAATTCTATACAAAATTGTATTTATTAAATTACCTGCGATCGCTCTAAGCGTAAACAGGCAAAATAATATTGATTTAATCGCTAATCATAACAAGTCATTAATAAATTCCGATCGAAAAACAAATAACTTACCAAGCCAAGAACTGTTAAAACAGGCTTTAAGAAAGTCTAACTCTAACCTAGAGAAACCAAAACAGTTACGCCAATTAATCATTGCTGACGTTATCCCAATTGAAGAATACAAAGACAAACCTCCCAAGCTACCTGAAGAGGATGAAGAAAAGCCTCAGCCAGATACAATTCAACCATCAAATTCAAATCCATCAAAACCATACACACCCCAGCAACAAATACTAATAGAAAAACTACGTCGAACAAAAAAACAACAACAAGTAATCCAAAAGAAAATAATTATTGATGCTCTGACTGCAAGTTCCAATCGGTATTCTTGGATTGTTAATCCAACAGATAACCTGACTTTTAAGCCTCAATTATTTAAACCAAATGAAGACGAAAATTATATAGATACAGATTTAAATATCAGATTTTCTGGAGACAATCAGTTTATTGATAAATTTACTCATGCTAAATTTCCCAAAGATGACCAGTTTTACTGGGTTCTCAATAACAATAGATTAGTAATTGAAACTAAAGGTAGACAAGCTGGTATTCTTGCCCAAGGTAGAGCTTCTGAAACTTACACTACCCAAAATATGACATCAACCCAAGGATTTTGGGGATTGCAAAATATTAATACGTTACCTGTGAATTTTGAGGAATTAGTCGGCGGCGCTGAAATTCAAGATTTTTCTATACTTTCTTTAGCAGGAGAACTAATTAATCCGGAAGGGATACCTGCTGGTAAAGTAATAATTAATAGCGGAATTAATCTTAACGATCCTAATCTCACAGTTTTGGGA
>JADEXV010000153.1 GCA_015206945.1 Nostocales cyanobacterium LEGE 12452
CCCCATACCCCGCCCCAACGGGGCTTGGTCAAAATTGTCAAATTACATCCATCCCCCAACTTCCGCATCAGTCAGGGGTTTCTCTAACTTACTGTATTCTGTTTGAGCCGCTCGCAATACGTGTTTCATCTGCACTGGTTCCCCGGCATCGGCAGCCAAAAAAGCTGCATTTAAGGCAATATTACGGATATTGCCCCCAGCCACATTGAGCCGTGCTAGTTGCAGAGCATCTAAATCTGCGGTTGGGGTTTCAGCTGGAAAGACACGCCGCCAAATTTCGGCTCGTTGTGTTGTATCAGGGAAGGGGAACTGCACCACAAAGCGAATCCGCCGCAGAAAGGCTGTATCAATTGCACTCTTCAAGTTCGTAGTCAAGACTGCTAGACCTGGGTAGCTTTCCATCCGTTGCAATAGATAACTAACTTCTATATTGGCATAGCGATCGCGCGCATCTTTAACTTCACTCCGTTTGCCAAATAAAGCGTCGGCTTCATCAAATAACAAAATCACTCCACCTTGTTCTGCGGCATCAAATACCCGACGCAAATTCTTCTCTGTCTCGCCGATATATTTGCTGACTACCGATGATAGGTCAATACGATAGAGGTCGAGGCGTAATTTCTGGGCCAGTACTTCTGCTCCCAAAGTTTTCCCAGTGCCGCTACTACCTGCAAATAGAGCGCTGATTCCCAATCCTCTAGCACTCTTGCTCCCAAAACCCCAATTGTTATATACAGTACTACGTTGGCGCACGTGAGCCGCAATTTCCCGGAGAACTTGTTTCTGTGCCTCTGGCAATACTAAGTCATCCCAATCACCAGATGGCTCAATCCGTTGGGCGAGTTCATCTAAGCGCGGACGTGCTTGCACGCGGCAGGCATCCCATAAAATGCTAGTGATATCGGTTTCTGGTGTTTGTGCCAAATGTCCTGCGGCTTCTGCACAAGCAGCACGAATGGTTGCAGCACTGAGGTTAAACTGATCCACTAAGGTTTTGACTTGCCCATTCATTTGCGATGCACTTGCCCCTAATGCATCTTGCCAAACTGCACCTTGTTCTTTGCTAGTTGGTTGATGTACGTCAAAATTAACTACTAGGCGTTGTGATAAGCCGATCCGTTCCCGACTTGTGACTATTAAAAAGCCCTTTATGCGTTCGATGAAACGAGCGATCGCATTCAATCGCGCTGTATCATTAGTATCCAGTTCGTTGCAGTCTATCAGTAAGGCGCTCTTACTTAAAATCGTCTCACGAGTCCACAGGCGGATGAGATTATCCAACTCGCCAGGTGCTAAAGGAATGACTTGTGCAGGCATTACCCACAAGCTTAAACCCTGAAGTTGACAAACTGTGGCGGCAATGTCACGTTTACTGGCAGTTTCACCACTAGATAACTGGACAATTGGCAAGCTATTAACCTTGTAAGCTTGTGACCAAACTGCTGCGATTCGCTCTGCTAAATCTTGATGCGAAGGTACTAAATCGCTAACCTCTTGTAATGGCTCAATAATACCAGCTAGCCGTTCGTCAAGATATTGAATACCCGTGAGATAATGTAAAATCCGCTCGTCAATTCTCAAGGGACTAAGAGTCAGGGAATGACCATCACCAATTTGAATTAATCGCCAATAACGTAAGGGAGCATTTGGAGCGATCGCATCCCAGTGGACGTTAGGTAAAGCTGCCAAAGCTAAACCCAAAGTCGGGTAAGCTCGTTGTGAATCGTCGTGAACAATGGCACACAATTTGGCGAAATCTCCATTTAATTCCATACCTGCACACAACAGCAACAAATCGCGTTCAAAAGATGAGAGGTTAAACATTTTGCAGACTCTCTCTAATGCCGATGGTGCAGGCATAGCAGCAGCGGCTTCCTGTAACGCCTGCTGTAAATGCTCTTGGTTGTTCTCTTCAGGTTGATTTTGCTCTTTTGCCGTGTGATTTTCCAAAATCCCACGCACCACGGCTAGGGCTGCTGATAGGTAGCGGTAGTTTGCCTGATCCCAATTGTGGTTAATTGTCGTAGCATTCATAAAATTGTCACCTGCGGCGAATCATATTCCCCAAACTCATTCTTTTGCAGTGGACTTTCGGCGCCATCTACCCGCGCCCGCACAATATAAGTTCCTGGTTTGACATTTTTGACCGGAATCGCGATCGCATCAGTGTCTTGGGTTGGTGGTGCAACCAAGAAAGAGTAAGCTACCGGATTATCACCTGATACCTCATTGAGTAGTAAAACTACCCGCTGTGCCTTACCTACTTTCGGCTGGAATTTAACGGTAATTTCTGCTGCGCGTAAATTGTCACCGCTATTTTCCACTTGAGTGACGAATGCTGTAATTGTTGGATGTAAGACAAAAGCCGCAACGTTTGATTCAACTAGATGATTCGTTTGCCCTGTATTGCCCATTGTTAGATGTACAACTTGGACACCCTGTACACTTGCGTATAAATCTGGCGGGACTAACAAGCTGATTTGCGTTTCTTTTACTTCTTGAGGTACTAGTAATGTTTCCGTATTACCGAAACGAACTCGTGTGATCTCACCGCGTAAACGTTTACCACGAATTACTAATGTTGTACCTGCAACAATCATTTGTTCGGCTTTGGCCGGAGCTATAACTTGCTCTATATTCGGTTGAGACAAGGGCATCATGTAAAAACTTTCAGACTTGTCATTGCTACTTTCAATCAATACCATTGATGCCAGATAAGTAGCTGAAGGTCGATAGTGTGTTTGTAAAGCAGACCATAACTTAGAAGTTTCTTCCATGTTAAAAAACTCTGGAGTCAATTTGATCTGCCCAATTTGTTCAGCTAAATCGGATACAGAAACACTTGCTACAGCTTGCGAAAAAGCACTTGAGGTATTGGTTGTAGATGCATTTATCAAAGTATTTTCAATAATATCAGATGTGATAGCTGGTGTTTTGTGTAATAAATGCATTGCATAGCCGAGTAAAAGCTCTGCCTGAAAATCCTTGGCTCCGTAGGCTGTGAGTAAGTAGTGGAGATCGAGAGCTAGTGGTGGAGTCTGAGAGCGTGGGTTTCCATTAATCCGTGAGTGCCTACTCCGAAATTCTTGAGATACCCAATCGACATTGCGATTCTGCGTCACTTGATAGAGAAAAAGGTTGATTTGGGCACGTTCATCAGCTTCAACTGAAATTCGATCCGGTGGTAGGGCAGTTACAATCACATCACCAACACTAGCAGCGATCGGATCGCTGACTAAACCATTTTCCAGCAAGACTTTTAGTACTGCTGTCACTGCGGCTATAGAGAGCACATTACTCATCCTGATTCCTCATGGCAATAGCACATATTAATCATGTACGCCAGAGTACATTAATAGAATATATTTTGCAAAACTTTAAGTATTCTGTAGCAAAGACTATCAGCACGAACGCTTAAACTTAAACCTTTATGGGACAGTAGTTTTACTTTTTTCACTTCATCGATAATCTGTGATGTGGAAAAAGTATTTGCCAAAAATCTAGGTTTTGCCGGATAAAGAAAACCAAGTTATTAATTTTGGATTGAGTCGAGCTTAATTAAGATTTTAAATGATTAAAACTAAAGTGCCGATGACTACTAACCCAGTTCCTAAAAGGATCTTCCAGCTTAATGTTTCTCCCAAAAAAATGACTGAAAACAATAAAACTAGTACCAAGCTTGATTTATCAATTGGTGCAACAAGGGAAGCTTTTCCTACTTGTAAGGCTTGGAAGTAAAAAATCCATGATAACCCTGTAGATAGTCCAGATAATAATAAGAAAATCAGGGTTTTTTGGGATATAGCTGAGATATTAACTACGTTTCCCTGAAAAAATACAATCCCCCAAGCAACTACTAAGATCACAACAGTTCGGATTGCTGTTGCTAAATTAGCATTCACATTTTCTATGCCAATTTTGGCAAAGATAGTTGTCAATGCTGCAAAGCCAGCTGACAATAATGCATATATCCACCATGTTGTGGTGTTGCTTTCCATCTTAGCCTCCTGATTAGCTAGTCAAACTTAGCAGTGTAATTTAAGAAGAGTGTTAAATTCAATTACTTGTCAGTAAAGTTTGACTTGCTAGGTTCATAGTTTGCGATCTACGGTTTCACTCTTTTAGTCACTCAGTACTACTGAAGCAGACGATTATCGTCGAACTTGCGCTAACTTAATATCAGGAACAAATTTAAACTGCTATAAGTCTTAACTTTAAAAATTTATCAAATCTATCACATTACTTTAAGTTACTAATATGTTAAGCTGAGTATAATTAGATAATTACTAGTAGCATATATTACTAATATTCATCTAAGTTATGATGCAATCATATTTGTAATACTAGTAATATCTCTGAATAAAGTTAACACTTAAAGTAACTAGGATGGGTTGCCCCAGATGAAATCCCCACCTTCTTCAAATTCTTGGAATGGTCGCTTCGTCGGTGATAATCAGCGATACCGTTTAGACAGACGGTTAGGCGGGGGTGGCATGGGAGAAGTCTTCCTAGCAACGGACACCCGTGTTGGTCAGCAGGTAGCGTTGAAGTTGCTCAAAGATACGCTAGTGGCATCACTGGAAATGAGAAAGCGTTTTGAGCGGGAGGTGGCAGTTTGTGCTGCTTTGCAAAGCGACCACATTGTTAAGATTAGTGATTGTGGTGTAACCCCGGAAGGTTTTCCATTTTACGTCATGGAATATTTGCGGGGGCAAACTCTCAGGCAATTACTGCTGCGCGAAAAGCGTCTGTCTGTGGAGCGGACGGTGAAAATTATGGCGCAAGTTTGTAAAGGTCTACAGCTTGCCCATCAAGGAGTGACTCTCCAAAGAGATGGCGGCAAAACCAGTGAACATATTCAGGTAGTTCATCGCGACCTGAAGCCAGATAATATATTTCTAATGCAAACAGATTTGGGAGAGTGGGTGAAGGTTTTGGATTTTGGTGTTGCCAAAATTCGTAGTGAATCTTCAGAAAATTCTAATATTACAAATATAACTAGTACATTTATCGGTACATTTCGTTACGCACCTCCTGAACAAATCCAAAGCGATCAAAACCTGGATGCTAGAGGTGATATTTATAGCTTAGGAATTATCCTTTATGAAATGCTGAGTGCCGCCGACCCCTTTGGAATCAGCATTAAGGGTAGTCATATCAGTGAGGCTTCTTGGGTATTAGCTCATGCTTATGAGCCACCAAAACCACTGCGCGAGCAACCAGGGTGTGAGCATTTACCCGTACAATTAGAAGCCGTGGTGATGAAATGCCTCCACAAGAACCCAGCCAACCGATTTGCAACGGTAGAAGAACTAAATCAGGCTTTGCAAGCTGCTGCCAAATTTGCCACAGAATCTAGTCTACCCGGACAAATTACTGGGCGATCGCAACCTTCTTCCAATCAAGGTTCAAATCACGAAACTGTTCCCAGACCATCGAACGACGATACTGTTATTCGCCCTCCATCTGGTTTCAATCAAGGTTCAAATCACGAAACTGTTCCCAGACAATCGAACGACGATACTGTTATTCGCCCTCCATCTGGTTTCACTCAAGGCTCAAATCACGAAACTATTCCCAGACAATCAAACGACGATACTGTTATTCGCCCTCCATCTGGTTTCAATCAAGGTTCAAATCACGAAACTGTTCCCAGACCATTTAACCCAGTTGAACAAAATCCCCAAAGTCCTGGGAATGATCCGAACACCAGCAAACCTGATGTGACGTTGTATCAACCACGACCAGGAGCTAATCAAGGTGGGCAACAAGTACCACCAGACAAGACGTTGTTTCAACCGCGACCAGCAGCTAATCAAGGCGGTCAACAAGTGCCACCAGACAAGACGTTGTTTCAACCGCGACCAGCAGCTAATCAAGGTGGGCAACAAGTGTCACCAGATAAGACGTTGTTTCAGCCGCGACCAGCAGCTAATCAAGGCGGTCAACAAGTGCCACCAGATGTGACGTTGTATCAGCCACGGCCTGCGTCTAATCAACGCAGACCACAAGCACGAACGGATGACACTATTTACCAACCAAGGCTAAGTGAGCAGCTAACTAGGAGTATTACTCCCAATTTCTTGCGAATCGTAGGGGTGGTGTTGGCTATCGGGCTGACTTTAGCAGTAGTAACCTATATATATACCCAATTGCAATCTGGTAAACAGCCAAGCAACCAGCAAAATTTACCTAATAGCGATCAGCGCATTTAGAACTAATCAGCATTGCTGTGCCCTATAATTCATCCCAAACGACAGGAAAGGAATAATCTGAAAATGCCGATAAGTCACGATTTTCGCTGCGGGTTTCTTCATCGAGAACTTTGACAACTTTGTTATAAATATCTTGGGCTTGTTGTGGGGAATCACCAATGCTGGTTAGCCCCACCTTGCCAAACTGCGAAAGGCAACCCATAAGATGAAACACTGTACCCGTTTCTGTACAGCTGTCGAAGTGCAGTCTATGGTGAGCGATGATATCCATCAAATCATTAGGTAATAATCCCTGATAGCGCTCTTTTTGCAGATTATCAGTGGCAATGTAATATTTTGGACGACCTTGTTGACTATAGAATAAACCTGTGGAAAGGTCATAGCGACCGTTTGTTAATAATTTCAGGGTCATGAATGGATGCGTTGTACCGCCTTTACGCAGGTTAATTTCGATCGCCTGAATATCCCACTCTTCGTTACCCTTGTCAACGGCGATAAAATCTACACCAAACCGCTCTAAAGTACCTTTTTCTGCTAGTTTTCTGCCAACTTGAAGTCCCAATTGCTGTAATTGCAATCGATATCTTTCATCAGCAGGAAACCTGCAACCAAGATAAATCTGACCGTCTGGGCCTCCAAGAATTTGGTCGTGAGTTGACAAGATTTCCACTTCGCCTTGGGGCGTAATCCGTCCTTGAACGCTGGGCGATCGCTTAATTTCCCCTTCCACAAATGCTTCGGTAATTGCCCCTAATTCCGGGATTCTTCCCGAAAAATTCTCCCACGTCTCTTTTTTGGCTTGAAAGCGCATCGTTGAAAAGCGATCGCTAATTGCAGCTACCCTTTCGGCATGAGTACCAGTGTTTGGTGCTAAATTCTCAATCGGTCTGAGATCCAACAATGCATTCCCCTCACCAGAAATGCCTTCGTTGAGTTTTACTACTACCCGTTTTAATGTTGGTTGACGTTCCCACAAATCAACGGTAGCTTCTGCCAAATCTGTGGGGTTCCAAATTTTTTCGCTGCCATCTGGATGCGGTACTCCGCTTTCCTTGAAAATTTGCCGACTGCCACTTTTTGTTCCCCAAATCTGTAAATCGGGTGCAGCAGCATACAGTGGTACACCCAATTTTAAAGACAATTCGCCTTCCCAGTGCGAAGAGTTGTAGCAGATCATAAATGATTTGTCTAGCCTCAAAGATTTCTGAATCCGCTCTAGCAACCGGGGGCGTTCTAAAATCTTTTGGCTCAGAGGTTTAAGAGAGGAATCGTAAGTAGAAAGTAACAGCAAGCGATTGCGAGCATGAGAAAAAGGAATACCTGGCAAGAGTTGCAAATAATAATCAATGATACTTGGATGCAGCGGTACTGATGTTACATAAATCAGCCGAGTTTGGGGATTCCGCAACCGAATTAAGGAAAATAGTAATCTTTCTTCATAATGTTCGCAGCCTTCGATCTTTTGGAGTTCGCGCTGGTCAAGACTCAAGGAGGGAATAATTAAAATATCCGCTTCGCTATTGTCAAATAGTTCGCTCGTTTTCCAGCGATCGCGCAGGGTTAATTGTAAGTGGCGAAACTTTTCAACCTGTTCTAACTCGGAAATATTTAATGTTGCCATAACCCATGCCCTCTAATGATCTCAATGTAGCGCACCACGCACCCTTTTGGACGATGTATAGTCGCCGTATCAAGATTCAGGTAGTTTTGTAAAAAATTTCCGGAAGTCCGCAAGGATCAATCAAACTATAGCCACTCGCAAATTGCCGACTTCTTTAATTTATTTTCTGTCTTAAGGTTGAGCTAATTGCAGCTTACTTTACCTCTTGGGGGCGATAAAGTATAGCAATATAATAGTTAACTTGAAAGCAGGGGAAAAAGATAAATTCTTCATCACATCGGAGTTGTGTACTTACTTTCATGTTCAAGCATGAGGATAAATAATCAATTTGCCTACAGTTGCTAGGAATAAGTAAGTTTGGCAAACATCCAGGATAGAAATTCCTAAAATTGCAAATGGCTAGTGAGAGTCAAAGCAAAAAATAAACCTTGGGTTGAATTTTCGATCCAAGGTTTAGTTATGAAATAGGGAATAAGAGAGATGAGAAAGATGGAGTATAACTAATTCTCAATCCTCAATTACCCATTCCCAATGCCCAATTCAATATTCAATTACCAAGGTAAAACAGATGGCTAAATCAAAAGAACCAAAAGAGAAAAAAGAGCAAAAATTGCAACCACCACAACAACAAGAAGCACCAGGTGTTGAATCAGAAATGACACCAAAACCCAAAGCTGATGATGATCAGTATCGGGGTAGTGGCAAGTTACAAGATAAAGTAGCATTGATTACGGGTGCAGATAGTGGAATTGGCCGTGCTGTTGCGATCGCATTTGCAAAAGAAGGTGCAGATGTGGCTATTCTTTACCTTAATGAACACGATGATGCCAAAGAAACCAAACATTTGGTAGAAAAACAAGGTCGTCGTGCAGTAACAATTGCAGGTGATATTGGCAATGAAACCTTTTGTCAGCAAGCTATACAACAAACGGTTGGTGAGTTTGGCAAACTCGATATTCTCGTCAACAACGCTGCTGAACAACATCCAAAAGAAAGTATTGAAGAAATCACTGAAGAACAACTAGAGCGAACTTTCCGCACTAATATATTCTCGATGTTTTTCATGACTAAGGCTGCACTCAAGCATCTACAAGCAGGCAGTGCTATCATCAATACCACATCGGTAACAGCTTATAAAGGTAGTCCACAACTACTAGATTACTCGTCTACAAAAGGTGCGATCGTTGCTTTTACTCGCTCCTTATCAAAAAATTTGGTATCCAAAGGAATTCGGGTTAATGCTGTCGCGCCAGGGCCAATTTGGACACCTTTAATTCCCTCAACTTTTCCTGAAGAGAAAGTTGAAACTTTTGGCAAACAAGTACCAATGGAACGAGCCGGACAACCAGAAGAAGTTGCTCCTAGCTACGTATATTTAGCTTCTGATGATGCTTCTTATGTCTCTGGACAAGTGTTACATGTCAATGGTGGAGATGTTGTGAATGGGTAAGTGAAAATCAGTCATTAGTCATTAGTCATTAGTCATTGGTCATTGGTCATTGGTTATTCACTTTTAATAAAGGACTAATGACTAATGAGAAAAAAATAATTACTTCTAATTGTACCCTGATGGTCTTCCATTGGAGGGATGAGTAAATGTGGGAATATTGATAGTCTATCTAACAGCAAACATTTAATAAATAATAACTACGTCTATGGCATCTCCTATACCATTGAATGGCAGAGAACTAGTAGATTGTGCTAGAGCAAATGCCCAGCAAGGGATTGAAACTGCTGCTTATCAATGTGGCTATGGTCAAGACCTCAACAAATTTGCCAGAGAACTTAGACAAGCTTGTGAAGACATGAATTTACAAGTGAAGGAACTTACCGGATTGATTACTGACCAGGACATGATACTGCAATTGGGTACTGGCGAAATTGTTGCTCCAGCTACGGAATCAGAGTTGTAAAAGTTAAGTTAGTCATTTGTCCTTTGTCTTTTGTCATTTGTAGTATGTTATTCACTAATACTTCTCTACGAGAGGCTGCGCCAACGACTACGCGGTAGTTGAGCGCAGTCGAAACTCAGTACAAGTGACCAATGACTAATGACCAATGACTCTTTTTATAACTTTAAAATTACTCGCGCCAAATTGAAGTAAATCAAAACACCTACAACATCAACTGCTGTAGTAATAAATGGTGCTGACATTAATGCCGGATCTAAACGAAGATAGCGGAATAGAAATGGCAGTGCTGAACCGGAGATCGAAGCCAAAATGGAAATAGCTACTAAACTAGTGCCTACAGCGATCGCTACTTCTAATCGTCCTTGCAGAAAATAAGCCCAGACAGTAGCAATTGTACCTAACATTCCTCCCAATAATGCCCCAGCGATCGCTTCCCGCCCGATTACCTGCAATGCACCAAGCGATCGGATTTCATCGGTATTCATCCCGCGAATCACCACTGTGGAGGATTGGGCCCCCACATTACCACCAGTACCAGTCAGCAAGGGGATGAATGCTGTCAGTGTCACCACTTTTGCTAGAAGATCCTCTTGCGACTTAATAATCGTTCCTGTGACGGTATTGGTTATAAGTAAGACCAATAACCAGACAACCCGCTTCCGAGCAATTTCCAGCAAATTCATTTGAAAATAGTTGTCGCCCCCTGACTGCACACCACCACCCAAGGCATAGATATCCTCGGTGGTTTCTTGTTGCAGAATATCAAATACATCATCTACCGTAACAATACCTACTAAAAGCTGTTCTCTATCTACCACAGGCACAGCCAAAAAATCATATCTTTGGATTAATCTTGCAACTTCTTCCTGGTCTGTATCAGTGTGGACAAACACCACATCACGGGTCATAATTTCGCCAATAATTTGCTCAGGCTGAGACGTTACTAATTCCCGCAACGATACAATCCCCGTCAAGCGCCTTGCCGCATCCATGACATAAAGATAATAAATCATCTCGCTGGCATTAGCTAAGTTACGAATTCGCTCTAGAGCTTGAGAGACTGTGAAATTTTCTTTCAGCGAGATTAGCTCTAGCGTCATGATTCGCCCAGCTGTATCAGCTTCATAACCCAATAGTTGGGCTGTAGCTTGACGTTCTGCTGGACTCAGTTGTTCTAGCAAGTGATTGACGACTTTTGCCGGTAATTCATCAAATAACCTAGCTCGGTCATCCGGCGACATTTGATCGACAATATCGCGAACTTCCTGGCTTTTAAGTTCTTCAATTAACCGTTCTTGAACACTGTAGTCGAGATATTCATAAACTTCGATCGCCTCATCCTTAGAAAGCAAGCGAAAAGCCAAAGCGTGCATCGCTTCTGGCAAACCCTCAATTGCCTCGGCGATATCCGCAGGCTGCACAGGTACGAGAATAGATTTTGCTCCCTGCAAGTCTCCTGCTTCCAGGAGCATTTGCAGCTGAGTCCGCACTAAATCTCGCAATTCCCTGCGTGAGAGATTCTGGATGGTAGAGTTTAAATTGTTTGTCTCAGTCAAAGTCCACTTTCCTCAGCCAGTTTGAACAAGGTTGCTGCCCCTAGTCTAGGGGAAAGTGGGAATGTGCAACGTCAAACTTGCAATTTTTCTGACTTGGCAGTCAATTGAAAACTTTTGTAAATGAACGAAAGAGTAAGGTTTCAGACGCTAACAATTCTTTACATTCAGCAATATCGCGGCGTCTCGTAAAGCCTGCGATATAGCTTCTCTACGAGACGCTTCGTGTTAGCGGAGCTTTCGCTTTAGCGATACGCTTAGGGCGTAGCCGTGGAGAAGAGAGACAAGAGAAACTGTTGCGTAGCCATTAGCAGGATAATCCAACCACAGCAAGGTTACTCAAAAAGTACGATTATTTCTTAAATTCTAGTAGTAGTATCTCAAGTTGCAATTGATGGGTAAGCGAGTTCGAAGTAAGGATTTCAGTCCTTATAGCCTAAGCACTTTAGTGCTTACTACAAACTCTTCATTACTATCTTGACAGGCTAGTAGAGTGTTCTCTAGCTTAAATACATAAATTGTAAGGCTCTTGCAAAAGCTTTTGCTCCACTGATTTTAGGTTATTACTATGATTTCTGCTGGTTCGGATAAGAAAAATATAAAGATATAAAGTAATAGTCAAGATGAAGTATAGATAAATATTAATTCTTCAAATCTTTAAATATTAAAATTTTTCTTTACCCAATTTTTATGTATTTAATTAATATGTAGATAAAACCCGTTAAATTATCCGGCAATTTGGCAACTTTGATTTAAACCTCATCAAAACTTTTATATTCCTTTAAAAAAGGATATAGCAATGTGAATATTTAAACAAAGTCCCATACAAAACATAGACAGAACACCGCAATCTATTGTCAAATATGTAGAAGCAAAAGAATACTTAGGTAATGTATGTAAAGTTATTTTATTTGACTATTACGTACATATCTGCTTTTCTTAGGCATCGCTTGCCTCAAGGAATATGTATCTGCACATCAATGAGATTTGAGGCTCTCAAGAACTCATAAATTTGCTGAAAGAAAACAAAGATTAATATGTTCTTCAACTAACTATTCATAATTAGCAATTACCAAACATATATTTATAGGTCAATTAATGATTAGCTTATTAATATATTTATATCAAGCTTTATGATGCATTCTTTGTTGAAATATTCAATGTAAAACTAATTTTGTAGCATTAACTATGGCATCAAATCAAAACTTATCAACATCTGTAATTCCAGTAATTACTACTAAATCATCTCTAGAAAGCATTGACCAAGGACAAAGCAGCATTTCTGCTCGGTCTAGTCTGCTCTCTCAAGGAGACGGACTCAAGGCAGAGTATTACGACAACATCGACTTCACCAACCTCAAGCAAACTCGCATAGATCCGACGGTGAACTTTAACTGGGGTGCTAGTTCTCCAGATCCGTCGATTGGTGTAGATACCTTCTCTGCGCGTTGGACAGGTAAGTTAGAAGCCAAGTACAGCGAAACTTATAACTTCTACACCACTAGTGATGATGGTGTGCGACTGTGGGTAAATGGTCAACAAATCATCAATAAGCTTGTCGATCAACCTGCAACAGCATACAGTGGCTCAATCGCACTGGTTGCAGGTGAAAAATACGATATTAGACTTGATTACTACGAAAATAAATCCAATGCCGTTTCCCAACTGGCTTGGTCAAGCACTTCTCAGGCTAAGGAAATCATTCCTCAGTCCCAACTGTATAGTAATGTCGGCACATCTAGTAGTGGCAACGGACTCAAAGCAGAGTATTACGACAACATCGACTTCACCAACCTCAAGCAAACTCGTATAGATCCAACGGTGAACTTTAACTGGGGCGCTGGTTCTCCCGATCCGTCGATTGGTGTAGATAGCTTCTCTGCGCGTTGGACAGGTAAGGTAGAAGCCAAGTACAGCGAAACTTATAACTTCTACACCACTAGTGATGATGGTGTGCGACTGTGGGTAAATGGTCAACAAATCATCAATAAGTTTATCGATCAACCTGCAACAGCATACAGTGGCTCGATCGCACTAGTTGCAGGTCAAAAATACGATATTAAACTTGAGTACTACGAAAATAAATCCAATGCCGTTTCTCAACTGGCTTGGTCAAGCACTTCTCAGGCTAAGGAAATCATTCCTCAGTCCCAACTGTATAGTAATATCAGCACATCTAATAGTGGCAACGGACTCAAAGCAGAGTATTACGACAACATCGACTTCACCAACCTCAAACAAACTCGTACAGATCCAACGGTGAACTTTAACTGGGGCGCTGGTTCTCCAGATCCGTCGATTGGTGTAGATAGCTTCTCTGCGCGTTGGACAGGTCAGGTAGAAGCCAAGTACAGCGAAACTTATAACTTCTACACCACTAGTGATGATGGTGTGCGACTGTGGGTAAATGGTCAACAAATCATCAATAAGTTTATCGATCAACCTGCAACAGCATACAGTGGCTCGATCGCACTAGTTGCAGGTCAAAAATACGATATTAAACTTGAGTACTACGAAAATAAATCCAATGCCGTTTCTCAACTGGCTTGGTCAAGCGCTTCTCAGGCTAAGGAGATCATTCCCCAGTCGCAACTGTATTCACCAGTTCTTGAAGCTAGCATCACATTAGGATCGTCTTCAATGACTGTGAACGAAGGCAGTGATAGCGTTACCGTCACAATACTTAGGAATGGTGATTTAAGCGGCACGTCTTCAATCAAGTATGCAACTATAGGTAACACTGCCACAAAAGGAGTTGACTATGGGAATGAAGGTATTGAAAGTGCTGGAACACTTACTTTTGCGCCGGGACAAAGCAGCACACAGGTATCCATTCCGATCAATGATGATTCCTCAATAGAAGCAGATGAAACCTTTAGTTTTGTAATCGATCAGGCAGAGGGGGCAACGTTAGGACTCCAAAGGACTCTCTCAATTACGATTCAAGACAACGATCGCTCTGGCCTCGATTTTAGTCAGCCAGTAGTTAGTGAGGGTGACGGTACTGCGAAGGTGATAGTTACACGGGGCAACGCTTCGGCGGCTGCTAGCATAAGCTACATAACCCAAGATGGGACTGCTAAAGCTGGATCTGACTACCAGGCTGTATCTGGAAGCTTGAGTTTTGTAGCCGGACAAACCAGCAACACAATTGTTATCCCCATTCTTAATGACAATATTGGGGAATCAAATGAAACATTTGCTTTGAATTTCAGTAACCCAGTTGGAGTGCAGCTAACTAATCAACAGACAAGTATCAGTATTATTGATAATGACTCTGGTAACTTTGCTTTAGATACGGTAGTTTCTGGTTTGAATCAACCCACAGCTTTTGAATGGACACCTGATGGTAACAGCATGTTCATTGCCCAGAAAAATGGGGTAGTGCGAGTCATGAAAAACGGTACCTTATTATCCACACCATTTACTGATATTCGCGGACAGGTAAATGATACGCGCGATCGCGGTCTGTTAGGTATTGCCGTACATCCAGATTTTGGCAAAAGTCCAAACGGCAACAACTATGTTTACCTGTTGTATACCTACGATCCACCAGAAACTAATACAAGCAATTCTAAGAACAATCCCAATAGCACATTAGACAATCCCGATCAGAATGGGAATCGGACTGCACGGCTAAGTCGCTTTGAAGCCGACCCCAACACTAATTACACTACTGCGATCGCTGGCAGCGAAGTTGTACTACTCGGCACAAATGGCACTTGGGCGAATATTGTCAAGCCAGATGGAAATAGTACAAATGTCACACTTGGCTATGCACCATCAGGAATTCTCAACAAAGATACTGGTAAGCCGTTTACCAGCTTGCAAGATTACCTGAATAATCTCGATAAAGTCCAAAATATCCAGAATTTTATAGCCAATGATAGTGAATCTCACTCAGTTGGTTCTGTGCGTTTTGGTACTGATGGTTCTCTGTTTGTGAGCTTAGGAGATGGTACTTCCTACAATGGAGTAGACCCCCGAGCAATTCGCGTCCAGGATAAGAATAATCTATCCGGCAAGATTCTGCGGATTGACCCGATTACTGGTCAAGGCTTATCAAGCAATCCTTTCTACAACGGTGACGCCAATAGCAATATTTCCAAAGTTTATGACTTAGGTCTGCGTAACCCCTTCCGTTTCACAATTGATAAAAAGACCAATACCCCTGTAATTGGCGATGTTGGCTTCAGTACTTACGAAGAGGTCAATATTGGAAAACCAGGAGCTAACTTTGGCTGGCCATTCTATGAAGGTGGACTTGATGCAAATGGTAATGTCGTCAGTCTGAAACAACCAGTTTACGCTAATTTAGATGCAGCAAAAGCCTTCTATAATAGTGGCTCATCTGTTACAGAACCACTGTACACTTACAAGCATTCTAGTTCTAATTCGATCCTTGTGGGTGACTTTTACACAGGTAATACTTTCCCTGCAATCTATCAAGGTGCCTTATTCATTGCTGATTTCAGTCAAGGAACTATCGATGCTTTGATATTAGATAGTCAAGGTAAAGTTACCTCAGTTAAGCGGTTTGCTTCCACAGCAGACAGGCCTAATCTAGGACTGCCTACACAAATCACCACTGGCCCTGATGGTAATCTGTATTACGCAAACTTGATCGGAGGCGAGATCGATCGCTTCCGACCTGTTTAGAGATGACTTGAAGGAGGCAGTGTTTCGACTCCCTTCTCCTGTCGGAGACGCTGCGCGTAGCTTGCTTCCCCGGAGGGGTACGACTACGCTCAGGGCAAGCCGCTCAACAATCAGGCAGGAGGCAGAAGTAAATCTGATTTTGACTCCTGTACTTTATACTTCATCTAATTGAAAACTGCTGTATCAGTTATCAGTGAACAGTTATCCGACTGTTCACTGATTTTGATTAAGATAACTTTGTCAGAAATCCCAACAATTTTTTGGTATTTGATGTTAGGAGCGTTCGACGATAAGCATCAGCTGCTTTTTTAATCGCTTCGGCTTGAGTGGGATAAGGATGAATTACACTGCTTAACTTGCTCAAACCAATCTTATTCACCATTGCCGTAGTCACTTCTGAAATCATCTCGCCTGCGTGACTGGCGACAATAGTTGCACCGATAATTTCATCAGACCCCTTTTTATGGTGAATTTTGAGAAATCCTAACTCTTCACCATCTGCGATCGCTCGATCTACACTACTAAAAGGTATATTGATGGTTGTCACTTCAATACCCAATTTCTGCGCCTCGTGTTCGTACAAACCTACGTGGGCAATTTCTGGATCGGTATAAGTTACCCAAGGCATCACCAAACTACTGAGTTTCGAGCGTCCTATGCCAAAGGGAGAAAACAGGGTATTTTTAATTACAATCCGCGCTGCTGCATCAGCAGCATGGGTAAACTTCCAGTTCATGCAGATATCGCCAGCTGCATAAATTTTGGGATTGGTCGTTTGCAGATAGTCATTTACCTTTACACCTTGGTGCTTGTCATATTCTACACCCACAGCTTCTAAATTTAGATTTTCGACATTTGGCGATCGCCCCGCACCAACTAAAATTTCATCGACTGTCACCGAATCTCGATGACCGTTAGAGGAAAAGTAAAGGCGTTTCCCCTCAGTGACAGTTACCACTTCCTCCAACTTGGAATCGAGTACTACGCGAATTCCTTCGTTAATCAAAACCTTTTGGAGAATTTTAGCGGCTTCAGCGTCTTCTTTATTCAGGAGATGAGAACCGCTATGGAAAAGCACCACCTCACAACCCAAACGCCGGAAAGCTTGCGCTAATTCGCAACCAATGGGCCCGCCACCAATCACCGCCAAACGTTCCGGTCGTTGAATTAAGGAAAAAACCGTTTCATTGGTTAGATAACCCGCCTGTTCAATTCCCGGAATCGACAGTTGTGCGGCTCTTGCGCCAGTCGCAATTACAGCTTTTTTAAACTTGAGGGTTTTGTCGCCAACTTCCACGGTATTTTTACTTGCAAATCGACCGCTACCCAAAAAGACATCGACACCCAATGAAGAGAAGCGCTCCGCCGAATCATTATGGCTAATATCAGCTCTTATCTTCCGCATCCTGGCCATAACTTTGGGAAAATCAACATCAATATTATGTTGGGGAATATTAACTCCCAAGTTTTTAGCATCCCAGATTTCGCCAACGACGCGGGCAGAGCGAATAATAGTTTTAGATGGTACGCAACCAACATTTAAGCAATCTCCACCCATGAGATGCTTTTCAATTAACGCCACCTTTAAACCCAAATCCAGACCCGCCGCCCCCGCTGCCACGACTAATCCCGCCGTACCAGCACCAATTACTACCAAGTCGTAAACATCGGTAGGTTGAGGATTAACCCAATTTGGCGGATGGACGTAAGACACCAACTTTTGGTTATACTCGTCAATTGGGCGAACTGTGACTCTTTCTAAATCTGAATTGGTCATTGGCAAAACCTCTTTTAAAATTAAGAATCCCGATTAATTTTTTTATGCTTGTTTATAGCGGTTCTCGATTGGGTGAGCTACAAGAACCCCTTTTCCCTTGCGGGGCTACGGTGTATACACATCTTTGTATAAAATCAAAATCGTTGAAGATCCCCCTAAGTCCCCCTTTTTAAGGGGGACTTTGACTCTGGTTCCCCCTTTTTTAAGGGGGTTAGGGGGGATCTAAACGCTGTGAGGCAACTCTCAAAGACTTGTGTGTACACCGTAGCCTTGCGGGGAGGGTTGCAATGGCTATGGGAATCATAACTAATTACGCGGACATGATAATACAGCAATTTGCAGTTGACATAAACTTGTACAGTGGTGCTACCCTACAATTCCTCTTCTAAAGCTTTGCGGGCAATCCGGGTTACATAAACTGTAACGGCGACTGTCGCAAACAAACCCAAGATGCGAATTGCCCATTGTAAAGTCGGGTTAGTTGGTTGAGTCTCAGTCCCAATCATGGCCAGATTACCTGCAAGGGAACCAATATAAACGTACAGAATGGTTCCGGGAATCATGCCTAGAGAGCCGATGAAGTAATCTTGAAGTGAAACTCCGGTGATGCCAAAGGCATAATTGAGCAAATTGAAAGGAAATATCGGGGACAATCGCGTTAACAGGACAATTTTTAATCCTTCTTTACCTACCGCTTGGTCAATGGCGGCAAATTTTTTGTTATCTGCGATTTTACCAGCAACCCAACCCCTTGCTAAATAACGTCCGACGAGAAAAGCAGCAGTAGCGCCAAGGGTTGCACCGATAAACACGTAGAGAGAACCCCAAACTGCACCAAAAATTACACCAGCCCCCAAGGTGAGAATAGAACCTGGGAAAAAAGCAACGGTAGCGATAATATAAAGGGCAATAAAAGCTATGGCTCCTAACGCACCCATGCTATCAATCCACTGCAAGGCTTCGCGTAAAATTGCTTGAGGATTAAAAGAATTTGAATTTGCCGATTCTTGTGCCAAAGCTGGGTCTGCGTTTAATGAGAAACTGCTTGCCAATATTAGTAATATTGGCGTTGCTGAAAGAGTAATGGTAATATTTGGCATAATAAAGGTATGAAATGTCCTCAATGTCACTCCACTCAAACTGCTAAAAACGGACACCGTCGAGGAAGACAGTGCTATAAGTGCAAGGATTG
>JADEXV010000154.1 GCA_015206945.1 Nostocales cyanobacterium LEGE 12452
CGCTTAAGTAAAGCGGCATCAATAATTAAAGGTTTGTAGTGAGATCAAATGAGGGCTGAAGCCCTCACTAAAAATAATCTTAATATTTTTTACATTACTTAATTTACTTCGATTTATTCTCACTTACTTAGAATTGGTGAAAATAAAACGAAAAGTGAACATGTGAATAAAATCTTAATAGCTTGACAAGTTGTAATTATATGAAATAATCATCTATGTATATAAATACCTTGATGCTATCAATAAATTTTCATATACAACTGTTAAATTAATTCAGTTTTATATTCATATATGAATGTATTAATTATTTTGGCTGAAGTCAGCCTGATAATCTTTGTTTTTTTATTACTGAACTGGGTTTTCAGCAAATTATTCAAGCTATTTACTAAAACCTTTATATCTGAAAGCGACAATAGAAGTATCAAAACCCTCCGCCGAAATATCACGGGGTTATTGTTACTTGCTTGTGTGGTGTCGTGCATTCTGATTGTGGGTGCTAATGGTTATCTAGTTTATCGGGGCGAAAACCTTCAGCAATACACACTTTTGTTGATTAAGCGTATCCCATCAGGATTTTGGGTGACACTAGGAATTGGCATAGCTCAGAGTCTTGGCACTTTGATTTTAGCGGCGATCGCCCTGAAATTCCTCAAATATTGGCTGAAGGTAGCAAGCACTCGCACTAAAAACTTAGAAAAAAATACTGCTGACGATGAAAGCATTGATGCTTTCTTTAACGCCTTCTATGACAGAATCAGTGGTGGAATCTGGCTATGGGCTACCATCTTGTGTGCCCATTTTCTCAAATTGCCAGCAACGGTTTCGGAATATTTGGGCGTTGCATAAATGCGGGATGAATTAACTAAATACAGATATCTCTCTATACTTCAAGTAATATAGTAACAAGCGAATTGAGTATTTAAGCATATCTACTGACTTGGAATAGCATAATGTTTTGCGATGTAGGCGTGCCAGATAATGACGTAAACGTGTATTTTCACCTTCTACTCTGGTCATATATGTTTTACTGACAATATGATCTCCTGGCTGAATAAAACTGGGGTAAACTTTCCATCCATCGGTAACATAAAAATAGCATTGCCACCAGCAAACAATCTCCCACAAAGGTTTAAATGTTTCAGCACTGTGGTCTCCTAAAACCCAAGCTAAAATTCCTTGACGGAAGTGGTTTACTGCTGTCCATAACCAAATTTTGTTTTTTTTGAACCGACGAAAGTCTCTAATTCGTCCAGTTCTCCAACTTCTGGTATCTCTTCTATTGGTGGTGCATCTGGCAATTCTTCACCAACTTGTTTTACCCAACTAATTATAGTTGTGTGATGAACTCCTTTCTGGCGTTCAATAGCCCTAAATCCTGCACCGTTAACGTATGCTTTTAAGCATTCGTTTTTGATCTCATTTGCGTATCCTTTTGGTGGACTATAGATATCTATAAATTGGCGATCGCATGTGACGCAAAAGTGATTTTGTTTACCTCGGCGTTTACCATTTTTTCTAATCCTCGTAGACTTGCAGTATGGACAATGCACAGTATAAGTCCTCAATTCATCCCTCTATTATGCAACGCCCCAAAAACCAGTAATGATTATTATAGGCTTGAAAAGCCCTTTACTTTTATACTTTGGCAAAACTTCACCGCCAAAAAAGCACCAGAGCGATAGTCAATTACCTATTACTAAATGCGATTGATACTTATCAAAAGCAAATCTGGTGAAGTTGAACAGATTTTTGTCAGCAGAATAGGTGATTTCCTACGCCCTGGTTATTTATTTTAATTATTTTAGCTCAATGGCTTGAAGCGATATCAATGCTATCTCAAATGCTTTGGCAGTTTGTGTGCTTGCCAAAGATATTATGAACCAAATATGGTTGTAAGTTGATAAAATTAATCCCTTCACTGATTCATTAGGCAAAAAAGTTCTGTCAGCGGTAGTGGTGCGTTTAGCCAATTTCCAGTTCTGAGTAAAGAAGTCGGATTCCCAACTTCTTTACTCAGCACTACTACCCCAGTCTCTAATCTCTAGTCCCCATCAGCCTAACCAATTAATTTTTGCCAGCTAGCAGGTCCGATAATTCCATCGGCATCTAAACCATTTTGCTTTTGAAAGTTCTTAACTACAACCTCTGTTTGCGGCCCGTAGACGCCATCATTCTCAACACCTAAACGGTATTGTAAGTATCTGACAACTGCACCACCAGCATGGTTTGGTCTGATAATTCGTTTTGCCAAAATTAGATTTATGGCATTCCATGTAGTTGCGTCAGCAATTCCAGTCGGCTTAACTCCGACAATAGTCTGAAATTTTTCTACGGCAGATTTGGTGTTAGCCCCCGTGAAGCCATCTTCCACTAAAGCCTTACCATTTTTATCAGTTATTTTTAGTCTATTTAAGGATTTTTGCAGTCTGAGAATAGTCGCATCTATATTGTCCTCTTCATCTGGTACAGGGTTAATAGGGGCACTTGGCAGTTTACCAGTTAAGCCTTTGACAATTGCATTAGCCATTGCTTCAGGATTAAAAAGATTCATATCTTTTTGCGAATCCAGGAAGCAACATTCTATCAAGATAGCAGGCATATCTGTATTTTTCAGAACATACAAGTGGGAACCACTCTTAACGCCACGATTAAAAAATCCCAACTTGATGATTTCATCTAATACAGGTTTAGCGATTTTTCTCCCATTTTCGCTAGTTGCAAATACTTCTGTGCCATTAGCTTGCTTGTTAAAAGCGTTAAAATGAATCGAGACGAAAATATCTACTTTACTGGCATTAGCTGTAGAGCATCTTTTTGAGAGTGAGTCACGGACTGTATTAGCACTACTTGGTCTACATACTACGACTTCATTTCCTAAAGCTCTTAACTTGGCTATAACTCTATTACCTACATCTAGAGTTAAATTATCCTCGAATTTAATACCTCTAGCTCCTGTATCTGGTGGACAATTGTGCCCGCTATCAATTCCAAATTTCATTATTTCATCCTCAATTTACTTGTTTTTACACTATTTCAAAACTCTTATAATTATATAAACAAAGTTTGGTTAATAACTTTGTAAAAATACTTGTTAGCAATGGCTGCATTATTTTCAGCATTCCTACGCTATTAAACCAAAGAAGTTTTTTTTGCGAACCTGAACAGCAAATTTTATTTGGTAAAATCCACTAATTCAAAGCTATATTGTAACCAAAAACACAACTATTATAAGTTATCAATATCGAGAATAACCAGTAAAATTTTGCAATAAATTGAAATCTAGCAATTGCCTCCATTATTTAGATAATAACTTACTCTAATTTCCAGTTGATATGAGTTCGGAGATGTTAGGGCTAAGTGTGCAACAAGCAACGAGAGGATCGCAATTGCAAGGTAGCCATGTATTGCCAATTCAAGTTGACTTCTCAATTGAGAGAAATGTTGACGAGTTACGAAAACTACTATACTGGTTATCAGTCCAGTTCAGTACACTTAGGAGAGAACAATTGCTTGTTACCTTTAGCACCCGATTTCAATTAATGTACCGTATTTGCTGTGCTGTTTCTTAAATCCTTTTCCAGCAAGCTTTTCGAGACTTAACGGGAAAAGTCAGGATTAATGACTTGATACTAATCTGAGTCCCAGTACACCTGCCAAAATCAAGCCAATGCAAATAAAACGCTTTACAGAAGCAGGTTCACCAAATAAAAGGACTCCTAATAAAGCCGTACCCATTGCTCCTATCCCAGTCCAAACGGCGTAAGCAGTACTTACTGGTAATGTGCGTAGTGCTATCGATAAAAAGAAAAAACTCAATATCATACAAACAACTGTGGGAATACTGAAAGCCAGCTTAGTAAAGCCTTGTGAATATTTCAGACCAATTGCCCATGCAATCTCTAACAACCCTGCAACCAACAAATATACCCACGCCATTATTTATTCTCCTGCACATTGTAGAAATTAAAACTTTTATTTATTTTTTAACGATTTTTCTTATATTAAATATAAATAAATATTGCGGCTCCACCCTCTTCATTCGAGAAACTTTTCTCATAATCCTACATCAGCACAAGTTATGCAAAAAATTGGTATGGTTTATGAGTGTTGTCACCGTCAGCAGAGATTTAAACGAGGTTGATTACGTAGATATTGTTGACTATGGGATTCTCAAAAGCGATTGGCAGACGAATTAGTTAACAGCTTCTTAAAGTCAACTAAGCGATCGCCTAGCCCGCTCAATCTTGACTCACAGAACTAATTGAAAAATGCCGAGATTTAGCGATTAGTTATTAATGATTCTTCACGAATACTTGATGACACTAGTGGTGGGCGCAGGCAAAGATAAGCAAGAGAACCGAGTAAGGGAACAAACACCGCTGCTAAAAATACCTGGGCATCAGGGAAACGGCGACGAGCCATGTCATCACCAACAACAGTAGGAAATAAAAGATAAAACAGGCAAAATGCCAAACTCATACCATTGATAAAGCGATCGTTTTGAAACTGCTGCACATAATCTCCCCAATCACCGAAGGCAAAACCATAGACAAGCAAAACAACTGTGCTGAAAGTTAAGACGATACCGTAAAAGCGAGAATCCAGCAGACTCAAAAAAACATCCTTTTGTCCTGAAAATTGCTGATTAGGTTTACGCAAAGCCAGATACGGCAAAAGACCAATTACACCTGAACCTACTGATGCTACGGCAAAAGGCCAAAAAGGAATTGCTTGCATCCTGCCATCAATGAACAATAAACTACTGTAAATTAATAGCCAAATACCCACCAGAGAAAATAAAGAAAGGATAATTGGATTAATAGCAGCCCACTGAAGAGTAAATATATTTTTCAACAGCGTTAACGTTTCATTTAAGTGCAAAGGCGGTGCCAACAATAAAATATAGGCGATCAATCCAGTCCACAGTAACCACAATGCAAGTTTAAGAGTCATAATATTCATTTAGTTGCATAAATTCCAAAGACACAATTAATTGAGTTTTATAGTATCTCTCTGTTGATACTAGAAGTTTTATAAGACAGCCAGGATTTAACTATCAATTAATTAAATCCTGGCTGTATTGTAAATTATGAATCCTCTGCTCGTTGTCGCTCAATAGGTAGAACTTCTAAAGTTGAAAAAGGTAACATAGTTGCTCAAGGCATAGCCTTTAAGCTAGTAATTGCTGCTCATTCAAGCGAGGAAAAGAGAGCGATGCCGAAGGCGGCAAGCATCGAGTGCCGCCTTCGGCATCGCTGAACGTCTTGTTAGGTATCGAGCCGCAGGATGTAGAAAAGTCAGGTCATATACATCGCTCCCACACGATTCAAGCGAGGAAACTAAGCGATCGCTCCCCCAATTCTTAGAGGAAATCCTCTGCACCTCTGCCTCTTGTGCCCAATGCCTACTTGTCCTGAGCGTTTGCGTAGCGTCTGTCTACGACACGCTGCGCGAACGCAGAGAAGGGATGCCCAATGTCCATTATCTTGATTTTTCTTTCAGTTCTTCAAGTAATTGAATCACATTATGCTCAAATGCTTTGTTTCGCTCTTGAACTGATTCAATTAACGGTTTATCAAAAAGATTAACAACATATTTAGCTAGCTGAATACCTAAAGGTCTTAAATGTCCACCTGCTACAGTGTTGCGAAAATCTTGTGGTGGCTTTTGCAGAATATTAGTAAACCATTCACAGGTGGATTTAGCAATATTGTCTGATTTGAAACAGACTAAACCCATGATATTAAATAGCCCACTATCCTTGATTAAATACTGAGTTTCTTCAACAGTTGGTTTCACACCCCAACCAAGATTGTCGATGATATCCGCTAAAAATTGAGGACGAATTGCACTCCCTGTGTCAGCAATAGCAGGTGCTAATAGGATAGAAACCTGTCCTTTAATAAAGACACTGTTAATGTTGATGTCCTTATGCACATAAGTATAAATTAATTTTTTAACTTCATCCCTTTTTCGCGTTAGTTCATCAAAGAGAATGTTAATGTCTGCAATCACACTTTCTATCTCTGACTCATCGGAAGTTTTAAATAGTAGCTTCCGAATAAACTGTTCTCTATCTTGAGCATCCGGAGGTAGAGCAGTAAATCCTTCTAACAGCGAGATATATTTACAGCCAAGGCTATGTCCAATCCAAGAAAAGTTTTTATCATCTAGATAGGCTTCATAATCATATCCTGCAACACTTGCCATTTTCACAAGCTCTGGCAGAATTTCATACTGTTCCCTCATGAGAAAACCAGCTTCTACATAATGGTTAAAAGTAAAATTAAATGGCAAAAGAATAATTGTATATCCCTGCTCAAATAGACATTCAAGCAGATAACGATAAAAAAGCATGGGGCCAAATGTACCAAAGAAAGCCCCGGCAATAAATTGAATTACTCCTTTAGGCTTTGGATGTAGAGCAACCCAACTGTGAGAAACTGGTTTAAATCTCAGTTTTAGATTCATATTTCCTATGACTTATTTGTAGGTATATGCTGAATCTCCAAACTGAAGTTACCGCTTTTCGGATTATTAAAAAGATATTTTTACAAAACTGCGATCGCCTCGTTACCAAACAGCCGGAACTTTCCTAATGGCCTTATTTCCCCTAGTTAGCCGTGCTTAAAACTATTTCACCTTAGCGCGGAAGCGAACAAAACCATAAGAATTCGCTGGTGTGCCAGATCCAGTAGCTGCGGGTAGATTGGGAAAACTTGGGACTGTAATATTGACCACTACTGCCCCATTGGTGTTATTACCACAGTATGATGGTGTACCTGAGTTATTAGTTGTATAAAAATACCCGCGATCGCTATCTCCAACATTTGTCAGATAAAGCGTAGGTGTATTAGAACCAATAGCTAGGGCAATTCCTTGATCTGCTCCTGGTAAGCCACCATCATTAGGAGTCATACCATTAAAAGCAGTAGGAATCAAACTAACATTAGTCGGAACTAAATCGCAGAATTTCACATTAGTTGCATTACCGAGACCATTGGAAAGAAAATATATAGTGTATTCCAATTCATCTCCCGGTTTGACAGTGCCAGCATTAATTAATCCTCGCAAGTAGCCAACAGGCCATTTAGGATCGCTATCATTAGTAGCATAAGGTTCTGGTACATAGTTACTGGCATTAGTAGCAACGTCACTGCGACCATCTACAATATCAGTTAAATCTTGGTTATTGAGGCGGGTAATGCGTTTAATTAACAGCAATTTAGGGTTAGAATTAATAACATTTAATACTGTAAATAAAGTAGGATCGTCATCTGCTGTACTGGCAGGACTATTACCAGTATCTACACCATTATCAGTAATTTGTAAGAATGAATTACCGAGAGTAGGTGGATTATTAGTAGCACCAGCAGAGTCTGCATCTGTGAACACTGTACCAACAGTTCCTGTAGGATTATCAGGTGTGTTAAAAGTAGCATTTGCTTGGTTACTAATTGGATTCCCGCCATTGGCATTGTTAATCGTGGCAGTAATTTTAATGGTGATAGTATCGCCTACACGAAGAGTTCCAGAATTTGTCACAGCAACAACACCAGCACCGTTGTAACCGGGGTTGAGTTTGATGTTATTCCCTGAAGTTGCAGCAGTAATTGCTGCACTCACAAAGGTTAATTGTGAGGGCAATGAGTCGTTAATGACAAAGTTAATTGCATCGCTATTACCTGGATTCAGGTTGGAGTAAGTGATGGTATATTCGATGCGATCGCCTACAGTCACTGTTCCACTACTATCATTGTCTGCGAGGAAGCGAACAGATTTGGTTCCTATGACATTTGCTTGAGTGTTAGTAGTAATTACCAAGGGAGTATTGATTGCTTCACTTGGGAAATATGTCCAAGTATCTATACCCTTATAGTCACCATAGCTGCTACTAAATTCATGTTCTCCTAATGCACTATTGATCCCTCTAGCAGCATTACGCGGGTTAGTAGCTCCCGTACCATTTAAGTTAATGTTAATTGCCGTGCCCGTGCCGTTAGCAGAAGTATAGTTGTTGTCGTTGTAATAAACGGTCGTCGATCCAATCTGCTGTCCATTTTCATCTACAAGGTTAGGAAAAGCAGCCGGAGGGTTTTCCATTGTAATTTTAAACCCTAGCGGATTATTTTCGGCATCCAACATGGGAAAGTGATATTCACCCGACCGTGTTGTGATTATGGCATTGTATGGTAAGTTTCCTGGTTGAGGTAGGAGATTTACCCCATTTGCATCCTTTCCATTCCAAAGCACCACATTTGAGCCGAGAGATAGCACATTTTGTAGTACTCTATCGATACTAGGGTTATAAATGCCATCAGTGTCGGTGTCAATAATTATTTGATAGCTACCATTGGAACTGGCATTGAAGCTAAAATTGCCTCCTACCCCCACAGAAGTTTGATTCCCACTACCTCCATTACCCCCAGTAAACTTGAACGAAGTCGGTACTATCGGAACATTTGCTGCAATAGGAATACTCAAAGCATTGAGAGTTGCGGTGTCTGGCCGATTGAAGAAAACTAGGTGGGTAATGTCTGTTGTAGTATCAGCAACATTCGGACTTTGAACTTTTACATTGCCATAAAAGTTGAGTGTGCTGTTTTGGTCTGGTGGGGAATTGATCGAGTGATAAAGTGTAGAACCGTTACTGTCAATATATCCTCGGCTATTAGCAAAAAAGATGAAGCCAAAAGGATCGACTCCATTCATATCAGTTTCGTAACGATACCCATCTTTAGTTTGAATATAAAGCTTAGAGTTAAGTCCTAAACCAGTAGAAGCGCCATTTTGCCCAGCATTTCCTCCCATATTCATAGCGACATAGTTGGTAAATACTCGCCCTTTTTTAACACCGCTACTATCCCGAACTGTGATATCCCAAGCCGCCACCCCTGAAAGTTGAGTACCATTTGTAGGAAATACCGCCGTTGTAGTTCTTGGGGGCGGATTATTGTTTGTAGCACCACTTTTATCAGGAGAATGAAATTCAACTTCGTAAATACCTGTTTCTGTAGCTACGAAACTACAAGGGGTATAGCCACCGGGATTAGGTAAAGGGCCGGCTGTTTCTTTGGCAACGGTGTTAATAAAACCAAAACCAGTATTCAGAACATCACAAGAGCCATTTTGAGTACTAAAGGGACTGCGGTAAACAATATCTTGTGTGTCTGAAAAGCTAGTATGCACACTGGAGCCAAGATTAACAGTTTCTCCTTGTTGAACATAAACTTTAAGTATGGTTTTCCGAACAATACCTGCCAGTGCTAAATCTGACCATTCCAGGTAAGGTCTGTATCCGCCATCAGAAACTAACTCTTTGCTGCCTTCAGCCAAGCTAGGTTGGATACCATTCCCTAAAATAGATAAAAAAAAGCCCAGACTACTTAGCCATAGTTTTTGATGGCTAATTGTTAATGGCTTTTCCATAGTTTTTTTGACTGGGTTGCCCACAGTCAGAGAAAATTTATCATTTTCATCAATATTTACTGTGGCGATCGCTCTTAATTTATTAAGTAAATATTTCATCATTTAGTTCCAATAAAAATACATAATATGTAAGCAATGATATTGAGTTTATAAATATACAAATACCAGAATGAAAATTGAACAGTTTTTGCACTAGATTCAAAACGGATAAAAAATCGTTACGACAATAGTATTCCCACGGGGAAAGGTTAAATTCGTATATAAAGGTTGCAATGAACATCTCTACATCAAATAACCCTTTTATATTTCACGCCTTTGCATCCCCCTCATTGCAGCCTTGAGTTTACCGACCAAAGTTTTCATCGCTGATTCCTGTGGCTGGCGCGCTACAGGTTTTTGTTGTCCAAAGCCGTCAAACAATTCGTTGAGCTTAACCGTAAAGCCTAAATACGCGCCTCCCGCAGAACGTGTTCCTGAGAAATCCCGGTCATCAACTTTACCAAAGACGTAACCAGCCGAAACGCGCAGGTTAGGCGTGAGGTAGTAGCCTGTTTCAAGAACAAAGCCTGTCTCACTGTAGCTAGACTGACTAATTACACGAGCCTCACCCACCAAATCCCAGCTATATCCCAAACGATAGGTAGCGCGTACTTGGGCCAGATTTACTGTGCTAGTACCGGCTAAATCGTTAGCTATGTAAGAGGTACTGTTACGCAACGCATACTTCCCGTAGAATTCCCATTGCCAATTAGGAGCGTAAATCGCTTCTAAAGCAAAGGTATGGTCTTGAGAACCCGTACCACTTCCTAACAGGATAGTGTCAGGGATGGTTGATGGATTTTGGCGATATTCATAACGCAATAAAGCATTAAATTTATCGCTATTGGGGTCGCGGTAGGCTAAACCAAGCTTGAGGTTAGCGGTATCTCCCAATCCTGAAAGCTTTTGATTGGAAGAACCGGCTTGTTGATAACGTACTAAAGCAGTGAGAGCCGGAGAAATTTTACCCGCAGCACCTGCGGTAATTACTGTATTACTACCACCAGATGAGGAACGATGTTCATAACGGACGCTGGCTTGAAATTGCGGATTATCACTATATTCCAGCCCTACACTGTAGCTATCGCCACCATCAAACCCGATCGCAGATGCTGATTGACCAAAGGCGTATGGTTGGGCATATTGTTGACCTGCCGCCGTGCGTCCGAAGAAGTTGCCAAATACGTGTTCGTAAGCAACGTTCAGCCGCAATCCCGAAGCAATAGTCCAGCGGTTATTTATACCAATTGCACCTTGGGTAGTCATTTCGTTAGCACCACCCAAAATTGAGTAGCGACCGGTCAAGGTAGTATCCGATCCGAGTTTGTGTTCGCCGTTGACACTCAAGCTAGTGATGGAATTACCCGAATATTGACCGCTACTGTAATACTGTTGGGCCAGACTAACGCTGACACCAGGAATTACTGCCCAATTCAACCCCAAAATGGTACGGTCTGGGTAAACAGTATCTTTTTGGGAAGATAAGCTGAGTTCATTTTGGGCTTGGAAGGTCAGATTTTTAGCAAGGGGAACTGAAAAACGCGATCGCAGTTGATCAGAATTACTACTCAAGGTACTGTCGGGGATGCGGTCTTCCAGACGCCGATGAATCCAATCCAAATCAATAGTGGCGCTACCCAGACGTTGTTGAATCCCAGCAGAAATCGTCGTCAGTGAATTATTAACTTTGCTACCAGGTATTGCCTCATAACGGGGTGCAAACAGTTCTTCAAAAGTGTCTAAGGGTTGGGGAGCAATCCCAAAATTGTCTTCGTGGTCGTATTGCGCTCTGACGTTGGTAGTTGAGGTGAGTTTAGCTGTAACCTGCGCTCCATAACGGGTTTGTCCTGGCACAAAGCTGATAGTGGCATTATTTGCAAAACCCGTATCAGCAAAGCGATAATAGGCACGACCTTGAATCCCATTAGTAATCTTTCCTTCAACTTCTAAACGGTAAGCATCACCTCTAACCTTTCCCACAACATCAGAATCATTCGTGGAATGGGCATATTCTGCGATTAATTTACCGTTGTCACCCAAAGCAATCAGCGCATCTGCGCCGTAGAGTTGAAAGTCGCGCACTCCATGATTTTCTTGAACGTAAGTTGCTCCTATCCAACTTTCCTGGTTAAGTTTGCGGGAAAGATTATATTGCAAACGACCAGCATAGATGCTCCCGTCAGAGTCTTCGCTGTCATATTGATAGCTAACAACAATCCGACGTACTAATACTTGTCCAGTTCGATCGATATCGGTACGAAGAATCGGTTCGCGGAATAATAAAGTACCGCGATCGTAGTCGATTTCGTAGTCTGGGCCTCGGTTAAGCTGTTTGCGTTCTAATACAGTCCCAGGACGATTGAGTTCTTCTAACTCGATAAAGACATTTTCACTACCTGCTTGTAATAGTCTGCGAGAGAGGAAGTAATAGCCACTAGTACCATCAGGAGCAATGGTGTCTCGTTGAAATCCTTCTAAGTGGTCGCCATAGAAACCTGTAATTTGTAGGTTTCCTAAGTTGTAATTAGCTTTAAAACCGTGGAGTTGACGGGTGATAGAAGTAAATTGCTGCGATCGCCGCGCAAATTCTTCTGTGTTATAGTCACCCCACATCGCATAATCAGGATCGGAGCCAGGGGTACGAGCTGAACGCTCAAAACGCAAAAATACACTGTCAATAGAAGGAGCAACTACATCAACTTTCGAGCTATCGCCGTAGACAGGATAGTTTTGCTCGCTGAATTGGTAAGTTCTAAACAGGCGATTATCGCAGTTGCAATCTTCATTGAGGTTACGAGAACTGTTATATGCGCCTGTAAACAACCATTCACCGATCGCACCAGTGGCAAATATCGCTGAATGGAAATCTAATTGGGTTCCGTTGTTTTTGTCAGGAGGGAGGAAATCACGGAAACTGCCGTAATAATTTGTACCTCTAGCGCCCAATCGTAAATCTATGACTCCAGTAACTAAACTTGGACGCAGTGAGGTTTCAAATTGTATTTGGGTGAAGGCTTCTAAATCATTTGCGATCGCGCGAATTGTGACAGTTTCCGCCTTCAGTTGCGATCGCAACGTCGCTGTAAATTGCCCTGCTTTCGCCTCCACTTGAAATCCGGGTTCATCAGGTTTGAAGTCTTTCCCGACCAACTCCCCAGCAGTGGGTATGAGGGTGACAACAGCATCACGATTCGAGCGATTGCCTGTTGCATCGATGAGTTGACCCCGAATTGTCGCCGTAGAACGTCCATCTGCCGGGATACGAGACTCAACTGTTTCTAAAGTTAATTGCTGCGGCGCTCCCCGAACTGCGACTTGCACTGTTACAGGGGGTTCTGTTCCTCCAGCAATTTGTGCAGAGATGGTGTTTGTACCTTCTTTTAACGAGACACCATACCATGTCTGCGTTACTAAGCTGGTGGTAGCATCAGTTTCCGTCCGTCCTACTAAAGAAGGGTCTACCAACGCCCCATTGACCCGCAATTCCACTTGACTACCAGCGGGAAACTGCACAATTACCGTGCTAGCTTGTACATCTACAACACTGTCAGCCGTCGGAGTCAGGATTTTGATTGTTGTAGAGATAGGGACAGTGGGAGACACAGGAAGATTTTCATTTACCCCTTGTCCCTTTGTCCCCGCGTCCTCTACTCCTGCAATCTTGCCTAAGTCTCTGGGCAAACCTACAGAAGTTGCTGGTTGAAATGGTTGTATTTCTGTTGGAGAAGCATGAAATAGTGTTTCTGTATTTTTGCGTTCGTCGTTCTTGTCTTCTATTTCTGCTATTTTGCCTAAGTCTCTGGGCAAACCTACAGAAGTTGCTGGTTGAAATGGTTGTATTTCTGTTTCACTTGGCTGGACATTTGGAATTTTAGGGGCCGATGCTGAAGAAGTTGAGGCAAATTCGAGAGGTGGAGAATTCAAACCCTCTCTCATTTTAGGGGAGACGCTTTCCAGATTTGGTGAAAAGTCAGGATCTTTAATACCCTTATCTGCTTGCGAAGGTGAATCAGGGAAAAGGAGATTTTCACTAGTGATTTCTGCTTTGACAATTGTAGGGTACAAAACAAGGCAGAAAGCTACTGGCATCGCCCCCATCAATCTCAGGTTAAATGTAGTTAAACAGTGCAGTCTGGTTTTCATTTCTTGACTGGCTCCTGAAATGTTGGGGTTACAGCGAAGTTCATGCGTACCAAGCCACCAGGCTCTAAATGCACCAAGCGAGATTGGCTATTTCGTTCGCGGAATTTTTCGTTACGAGCTAGGGTGTAACCCGCTACACTGCTGAGGTCTAGTACACCTGTATGGTATCCAGGTAAGGCATTAGCTAAGGAGAACAAACCATTAGGATCTGTAGTGATGCGGTTTCCATCCTCCAGAAAAATCACTGCATTGGGTACTCCAGGCTCACCACGCTGTTGTTCACCATCAAAGTTTTTATCAACAAACACCCGACCGATAATCGTGCCACAGTCAGAAACGATTCCTGGACGAATTTTCAATTGGTGGGTTGCTGGGCCATCCTTAGTACTAAAACGGTTATCAGCTCGTTGAGCATTAACGATCGCAGTGTTACGACCAGTACCACGCAATGCATCGGCTGTTATTTGAGCCGCGTAGGCAATATTCAAGACTTTCTCTGGGGAAATTGTTACGTCTGTGCGGAATGTGACTGTGTTACCATTGCGTTCTGAAGCGATCGCGACTGGTTGACCATCTAGCTCTCCTTGCACCGATTTCGGCAAGAATTGGAATCCTAAAGGTAGGTCGTCGGTGACAAATATATTACTCAAACCAGCATCAGCGAGATTTTTTACTGACAGGCGGTAGATTACCGTATCTCCAGGTTCAGCAGTAGCGCGATCGCCTGTTTTAATAATCTGTAACTGATTGGCTTGACACAAATTTGTAGTGAATTCAAAGGCTAATAAATCTAGTCCCACCGTTTCTGCATTGGGAACTAAAACAACTGTTTGCTCTACTCTGGTTTCACCTGTAAGACTGATTGGTTGACCATCTAAAGAAGTAGCGACATATCGCACAACACCATTACCTTGTGTGCCATTGTTAGCAAGGATTTCAATCTTGACCCGCCGCTGTCTATAAATAGAATTTGGTGGTGGATTAACTACAAAAATATAGGTTCTACCTGAATCGGTTTGACCCTTATTCGGATCGAGTAGAAAATTGTAGACACCCGCAGGGTTATTCGTAACGAAGTAGGGATTACTATTCTCAGTATTCGGCGATTTCCCACCAGGAACGTTGTTATTAGGAATATCTGGTAACTCTGTTCGAGTCAAAGCAACCAAACTGCCCAATTCTGTCCCCGTTGGGTCGTTAGAGTTAGGTTCGTATACCCCAACTGAAAAACCTGTATAGTCAGGTAAGATTGTGCCAGCGCAACCTAAAATCCGTCCTAATGGATCGAGTAAGGGGATAGGACTAACATTAATTTGCTCAGAACTTCCTTGATATTGATTATTGCTAGCAGAATCTGTATAAGTATAAGTAGCTTGATTTATTAATGGCACAGACGCAACCAGATTGTTAGTCTGTTGCGCGATCGCTGGCATAGATATAGTAGTATGCAAAAAACTTCCCAGAAGAACAGTAGCTGTTAACCGTCGCCACCAGCTACCGCTAGAAGTAATTCGCTTTTGGTTTTGAGGACGGTTCACTTACCACATCTCCTCTGAAATGTCAAGCTTGTTGTTAATAAAAGCACTTATTTATTTGGGAAAATCCAGTTAAGCTAAAACTCTTTTAAAATCTCGTTTCCAGGTGGAATCTAAAAATATTCTTGATTGCGGCTATTTTCCGAGTTAGCAAGGTGGCGTGTTAATCAGCGCACTTGGGTTTGATAAGTTGCCTTGACTGTTGTCTTCGCTGCAAGTGATGGAATCTGCAAACGGATATGAGTGTAAGCAATGGCTGGTGCTGGTTTTGTTTCCACTTTGCCCCCAGGAAGAGTAACTTTAACCGTAGGATTTTCGACAAAGCTACGTCCACCATCAATGCTGTAAATCACTTTGGCATTTTTGGCGACATTGGTAGAATTCAGCACGTAGACCATTCCTTTGGGAATAGGTTGATTAAAAGTCAAATTCTTCACTGGGCGATCGCTCGGATTTTCGCCACTCAAGGTATATCGCAATACATCTCCTGGTCGCACCACAACTTGACCTTTCAAAGGTTCCCATTTCTGGCTTTGCTTACCCTGCTGATCCTGTGCCACTACTTGCTTTTCTGCTTCTAAACGCAATTGAATTTGCCCTTGAGTTTTGATATTCTGAGCAACAGCACTTTCTGAATGCCATACATTCGCGATTCCCGGAATTTGATCGACAAATGGAACTGTAGTAATGAGAGCGAATGCTCCTAAACCTGCAAGAGAAACACGCTTCATATAAATAACCTCAAAAAAATTCCAGAATGTGAATTGTTGACTTATCTTTCCCAGCTTTTGCTAAGAAAGAGTCACTCTGCTATTTGCTTGCTGTTTGGGGGTTGGGGATAAGATCAAATGGTTCGCAGACTCTTCTGTACCAAAGTCTGCAAACTTCAAAGTCCCCAATTCCAACGAATTAGTTCACCTTGCGTTGAAAGGTAAATGTTCTTTGAATACCCGGTGCGATCGTGCCCGTGACAGTATCCACATACTTAGCCACATCAGTGTTTACCGTAGTTCCAGTTTGGTCGATGCCAGAGTTGGTAGCTGGATTACCACTGAAGAATTGAATGGTTGCACTCCCGGAATCCTTAGCTGAACCAACAATGTTGCTAGTATCAATTTGACCGCTGGCATCGTTGTCTAGCGCCCAGTTATTGGGGCTTTGCGTACCATCTTCAGTAATCACAACTTTGTTAGCATTCAAAATCACATTACCGGTTCCAGCTTGAGGATCGGAAATATTTGTGTATTGAATTTGGTACTCAATAATGTTTCCTGGTGCAGGCTTCTTCGGATCGGTACTGAATGTGCCATCATTCCCCTGGACTACAGGCCCAGTTCCTTGTAAAACTCGCGACACTTTCAGCAGTTTCAAAAAGCCAGTGTACACGCGATCAATAGTAGTGTTGGTTGAATCAAAGATATTATCGTTCCCGGTATCCTTAATTCCATCACCGTTGGTATCTGTCGTATAATTGTCAATCGAAGCAATGATGGGTACTGGGAAGCCTTTACTAATATCAGTAGATAACTGCGTGCCTGGAGGTAAATCAACTTCCACACCATAGTTGATACTTGCACCAGGAGCAACGTTGGGGATTGTAATTGCTGCACCAGGTGTTGTAAATGCTCCATTATTATAGGTATAGACAGCAGACTGACTACCGTAAGTAATAGTCACCTTCGTATTATTCGGTAAATCTCCTGGAATTGCTGGTGGCGTTGGCTCTATCTTCAAAACACCTGAGTCAGTACCACTGTTCTTAACTGTATTGGTGAAGCCAACTGATTGTGGATCAAGTGTACTACCAGGTGCTGTACCAGCAGGAACGAGAGAAGATTTGTTAGTGAAGTCGTCGTCGGTTCCACCTGACGGTCCAGTAGCGTCCGGCGCATTTTGCGGTCCATTGAGTAACGCTGAAGCAATAGGCGCTTGCACTGTGAAGACGTTCGCCTCACCTCCTGGTGTACCATCACCAGTGTTGTTGTTACCTGTGTCAGTTCCAGTTTCTGGAGCTGTTGGAGTAATAATATAGCCATCATCAACGTTGCCAGCCAATAGAGTATCGGGAACACCATCACCATTGGTATCTGTACCCCCAGGAGGTGTCATATTCCCTGGTGATCCCTCGTAGTTGCTGGGATTTTGGTCGCCGGATTCGTCGTATACTGGGAAATTGCTGCTAGGTGTTTGACCAAATAATTGGGCAATGTTAGCGACGGTTAAGGGTGAAGTTGCAGTTGATTCAACGGCTAGCTGAATCGAGAAGCCATTCACCGTTGTACCAGGAGCGATGGAAGTAATGATTGCTGGATTATTGATAAAACCAACGCGCGTGACTGAGGCCAAGGGTGGTGCTGTCGTAGTCCAACTCGCTGTATTAGCATTAGTTGTAACTGAATTAGTGGTGTAGACAGTTTGCCAACCAGGAGGCGCAGTTGGTGCTGCTGCCAAATCTGTACCCAAAGGAATCGCATCAGAAACCAAGATATAAGTGCCAGCAACACCATTAACATTGATGCTTGTACCCGTCAAAGCTGCTGGTGTAATTCCCTGTCCTGTGGGATCGTTGGACTCAACTCGCAAACTCAAATCGTAGGTCAATTTATCATCTGTAATCGCAGTTGTGCCAGCATTGTTATAGCCACTGCGAATTTTCAGAATGGTGGCTAAAGCATAGGTCTTCACCGTTAAACCAACCTTAATTTGCTCGGTGGCGCTAGCTTCCCGTGTACCATTAACTGGTGTGCCAGATACCTCACCAGCACTACCATCAGGATTATCTACGGTATAAATGTCACCACCGTCTGGATTTCGCAGTTGATTTTGAGCATTACCAGGAGTATTGCCAAGAGTAACGGTAATTATGTCATTGGTTTGAGCGCCAGCTTGTACAGTAACTGGCACACGTACCAATACCGTACCACCAGGTGAAACCGAGGGCGTAAATACCTCAGTGTTAGTGATATTTAGCCAGGTTTGACCGCCGTCAACACTGTATTGCAGGCTATTAGGTGTACCACCATTTGGTAATGTTCCAGAAACTGTGCCCGGCCCAGTTGTTGTAGCTAAGTTAGGAATCCGAAATTGGGTGGGGTCATTACCTACGTTCGTCAGAGTATAGGTATAGATGAGTAAGTCACCAACCTGGACTGTTGTATTGGTAGGGCTAGAAGTGGCATCTGTTACACCAGACGCACTGACGGTGATACCAGCAACCTCTGCCACGGTGACAACGACAGTATTAGAAGTTGCATTGATTGTTGTCCCTGGATTGTTAGGATCTTCGTAGGTTGCTGTTGCAGTGTTACTGATAGATGTACCCGCAGTCGTTCCGTCAGCTAATACGGGTGCGAGAAATTGGAAAAGGCTACCAGTTAATAATGCTGTTGCTACTAGAAATTGGTAAAGTTTATGCTGCTTATTTACAGATTGATTTCGATTTACCATAGAAGTAGTTTGTTTGCTGAACTTGTATCTCAGATTTTGAGACAGGATAAAGTTCGGCAATTCCTTTTAAGGAATTACCGATTTATGGCTGCCCAAAACGTTGAAGTTTTGGGAATGCATATTTAAGGAGTGAAATTATTGACACTCCTTGGAAATGATATTGAGACAATAACCAGAAATAACTTGTTTAGGGATTTGCAAGAAAATAAGATACCAATTAAACGGGGAAAATTGTGATATCCCATTTAGGTAGAGTTTCGGAAGGTTGCCAGAAAGTTTGGTAGTGTTCTAACTCTTGTGAGAGAACCTTGATTCC